>CBIHPZ010000481.1:0-3868 GCA_966211865.1 uncultured Aquabacterium sp. | reverse complement strand
CGGTCGGTGCGCCAGTCCTTGGTCAGCTCGATGGCGGCGCGCACCAGGTGGCCCTGGTGTTTCTCCAGCTTGGCCTCGAAGCGCTCGAACAGCGTGAAGGCGTCGGCGGTGGCGCCAGCGAAGCCGGCCAGCACCTGGTCGCGATACAGCTTGCGCACCTTGCGCGCGCTGGCCTTGACGACGATGTTGCCCAGGGTGACTTGGCCGTCGCCGCCGAGCGCGACCTGCCAGCCGCCGCCAGGCAGCTGCCGCCGCACGCTGACGATGGTGGTGCCGTGGAAGGGTTCCATGGTGGGTTCGGGAATGCGGAAGAAAGAAGATCGGGCGCCGGCCACAGGGCCGGCGGGGCGCGCGTCAGTCGCGCAGCACCTGCACGCGCGCGTGCTCGTTGATGCCCATCGCGCCGAAGAACAGCGCCACGAGCCGGTGCGCCTCGACGAAGGTGACGCTGCGGTTCTGGCTGCGCTTGGCGAGCACCCAGTTCAGCAGGTCGCCGGCGGCGATGAAGTCGACCCGGATCAACCGCGCGCAGGACACGTTGACCAGCGAGGCCTTGGCCAGCTTGCCGTCCAGCCGCGTCAGCGTGGCGCCGATGTCGCCGATCAGCTGGCCCGACAGGTCGACCGTGGCCACCTGCTGGCCGCCCTGCGGGTCGTCCATCAGGCTGGATTCCATGAAGCCGGTGGACACCTCGCTGACCACCGAGATCGGCGGCGCGCCGGTCGAATGCGCGCCACCGGCCATGCGCACCGTGCATTCGGTGCGCTCCCAGGACGGGGGCGACACCTCGTAGGTCACGCAGTAGTCGATGGCGGTCTCGTCGAACTGGTCGGGCCGGTTGGCCAGGCGCAGGGCTTCGAGGCGGCACATCCAGAACACGGGGTCGGCGTCGCGCACGCCCGTGGGCGCGGCTTCCTGCAGCGCCAGCAGCAGCTGCTCGCCGGCCTGCCAGCGCATTTCCACACGCTGTTTGGCCCATTGCTTGAACAGCTCGGTCAGCTGGCTCGCGGCCTCGGCCTCGACGGTCTGCAGGGCCGACCAGTCCAGCACCCAGGGCAGCGGCAGCTGCAGCGTGGCCGAGCGCAGGCGGGCCACGGCTTCCAGGTCCAGCACCTCGGCGCTGACCCAGCCCACGTCGCCGCTGGGCGGGCGCGCCGCCTTCGGCCGCTCTTCAGCCGCCGCCGCTTCGGCCACGCGCTTGGGCAGCGAATACCACTGCGGCGACGAGGCGCCGAACAGGTTCGCGTACTCGATCGCCAGGCCTTCGAACTTCACCTGCTGGCCGGTGGCGCGGTACAGGTCGAACAGCACCAGCCAGGTCTCCGCATGCTGGTAGCGCGAGCCACCCGACTTGACCAGACCGGTCAGCGATTCCTCGCAATGGGCGAAATCGGCGTTGGCGAAGGCGATGACGGCCTCGTCCAGCTCCGGGTCGTGCACGACCTCGCTGACCTCGACCGCGAAATTCGAATCGTTCGACCCGCCCAGCCCCGGACGCGGCACGGCGGGCGAGGGCACGGCTGCGGTGGTGCCCGGCATGCGAGACGCCGGGAATTCGCTGGCGGGAAACTGGGTGGACCGCGGTGGATCGGCCGGCCGCAACGGGGCCACGCCGCCCCCCATCACGGCAGGGGCCGGCGCGGCGGCCGGCGGAATGTCGAACTGCGGCAGCGGCGGCAGGGCGGGCAGCTGTTCGCTGTCGGCGTTGTTCCCCTCGGCCTCGCTGTCGCCGGAATGGAAGGCCACCGGCTGCGTCGGTGCGTTGTAGAAACCGGGCGAGCGCCGCGTGCTGGACGGGCGGATGCCTTCGCCCACCATCTGCTGCTCGATCTCGTCGATCTTGGCCTTGACGCGCACGTCCTGCCGCGCGCCGGCATCGGCCAGGCGCACCTCGGAATCATCGATGCGCGACGAACCGCCCAGCGCCGCCAGCTGCTCGGGCGAGAGACCCTCGCGGCGCAGGCGGCGCAGCATGTCGAATTCGCGCTTGCGGACGAAGTCGTTGCGCCGCTTGCGCTCGACCATCGCCTTCAGCTCGGAACGCTCGAGGTCGAGGTCGCGGCTGTCTTCCTGGCGCGAGTTGATGTCCGACCAGTCGGTGGCCGGGTTGGCCACGAAGCGCACGACCTTGCGCAGGAAGCTTTCGCCGTCCTTGGAATCGGCCATGGGCAGCGGCTGCCTCAGTGCGCACCCGCGGCGCGGGGCCGCCGGGTGATGGCAAGGGATGGCGCGGTGGCGCGCACGGCGGCGACGGGCATGCTCAGTCGCCGAACATCTTCTGCTTCAGCTCGCGGCGCTGCTGCGCTTCGAGCGAGAGGGTGGCCGTCGGGCGGGCCAGCAGCCGGCCCAGGCCGATGGGTTCGCCGGTCTCGTCGCAGTAGCCATAGTCGCCGGCTTCGATGCGGCCCAGCGACTGCGAGATCTTCTTCAGCAGCTTGCGTTCGCGGTCGCGGGTGCGCAGCTCGAGGGCGTGTTCTTCCTCGATGGTGGCGCGATCGGCGGGATCGGGAACGATGGAGGTGTCTTCGCGCAGGTGCTCGGTGGTTTCACCGGCGTTGGACAGCAGGTCGTCCTTCAGCGCCTGCAGCCGGGCGCGGAAGAAGTCCAGCTGCTTGTCGTTCATGTACTCGGATTCGGGCATCGCGAGCAACTCGGGTTCGGTCAGGTCGCGGCCGGCCTTGGACTTCCAGGCATTGACGAGCTTCGGGTCTGCCTTGACGGCAGGCTTCACAGTTTCCATGGGTTCGGGAAATCCACGAGCAGGGGGCTTCGGAGGGGAAAACCGGTCGGAGAACCGGTTGCCCGGGGCGGGTGCGGCCGCGGTGACCACGGGCGGGCTGGGGTGCGCGGCTTCGGCGGCGGCGTCGTCACCCTTGGGCGACTTGGCGGTGGCGCTCTTGGCCGGCGCGGCCTTGGCGGTCTTGGCAGCGGGCGCTGGCGCGGCAACCGCCGTGGCCGCCTTCTTGCCGGCGGTGCCGGAGGCGGGCTTGTCGGTGTCCGGGCTCTTGGCCGAGGTCTTGCTCACTTCGGGACTCCTCGCAGTGGCTTTATACCTGTTCTCTGCCCGGACCTGGAGGCTTTCCAACGTCGGTTTTGGGCGCGCGGATTGTAGTCACGGAACCCTGTGCAAAAGGGCGCCGTCGCGGCCTCAGGCGAGACAGCCTTGAAGGCCTTGTTCCAGGATCTCCCGCGGCAGGTCGATGCCGATGAAGACCATCTTGCTCTGCCGCGGTTCCCCGGGCAGCCACTTCGGGCCCAGGTCGCTGCCCATCAGCTGGTGCACGCCCTGGAAGATCACCTTGCGGTCGCTGCCCTTCATCGCCAGCACGCCCTTGTAGCGCAGCATCTTCGGGCCGTACACCTGCACGATGGAGCCGAGGAAGTCCTCGAGCTTGGCGGCGTGGAAGGGCTTGTCGGCGCGGAAGACGAAGGACTTCACGTCGTCGTCGTGGGCGTGGTGGTGCGGGTGGTCGCAGTGCTCGCCGTGTTCATGGTCGTGGTCGTGGTCATGGTCGTGGTGGTGGCCATGGTCGTCGGCGGACAGGAACTCGGGATCGATCTCGAGCTTGGAATTGAGGTTGAAGCCGCGCAGGTCGAACACCTGCGACAGCGGCACCTCGCCGAAGTGCACCTTCTGCTGCGGCGCGCGCGGGTTCATGTGCTTCAGGCGGTGGACCAGCGCGTTCACGCTGCCTTCGTCCACCAGGTCGGTCTTGCTGATGAAGATCTGGTCGGCGAAGCCGACCTGGCGGCGTGCTTCCTGGCGCGTGTCCAGCTGGCCTTCGGCGTGCTTGGCGTCGACCAGGGTCAGGATGGAGTCGAGCAGGTAGCTCTCGGCGATCTCGTCGTCCATGAAGAAGGTCTGCGC
>CBIHPZ010000480.1:0-3869 GCA_966211865.1 uncultured Aquabacterium sp. | reverse complement strand
TGCAGCGCGTGTGGCGCACGCGCGAGGACGCGTGGCTGCGGGCGGATCAGCCCGCGCCCGGCTCGTCGCGGCGCAGCTTGCGGTAGATGGTGTTGCGGCTCACGCCCAGGCGCTTCGACGCCTCGGAGATGTTGCCGTTGACCGAGGCCAGCACCTGGCGGATCAGCTCGCGCTCGGCCTCTTCCAGCGTGGCGGCGCGTTCGGCGCCGGCAGCCCCCGCAGGCGCCGCCGGTGCCGCCGTGGGGGGCGGGAAGGGCGGCAGGGCGGTGCTGCCGCCCGCGGGTGTCGCCACGGTGGCGGCGGCGTTCGCCGGCGTCGCCACCGGCTTCGGCACCCGCTGCACGTCTTCCAGGAAATCGTCGGAGAGGTGCAGCTCGGTGATCTGCGCGTCGCCACCGGCCATCACCGCCGCGGTGCGCAGCACGTTGGCCAGCTGGCGGATGTTGCCGGGCCAGTGGTAGCGGCTGAACATGCCCATCACGGGCGTGCTCAGTTCGGGCGCGCCCTGCGGGCATTCGGCCTGCAGGATGCGCCGCGTGAGCTGCAGCAGATCGCTGCGGTCGCGCAGCGCGGGCAGGCGCAGGGCCAGGCCATTCAGGCGGTAGTACAGGTCTTCGCGGAACTGCTGCGCGGCGATCATCTCGCGCAGGTCGCGGTGGGTGGCGGCGATCAGCGCGATGTCCACCGGCACCGAGCGGTTGCCGCCCAGCGGCGTCACCGAGCGTTCCTGCAGCACGCGCAGCAGGCGCGCCTGCAGCGGCAGCGGCATGTCGCCGATCTCGTCCAGGAACAGGGTGCCGCCATTGGCCTGCAGGATGCGGCCGGCCGAGCCCTTGCGGCGTGCGCCGGTGAAGGCGCCGTCTTCATAGCCGAACAGCTCGGCCTCGATCAGCGATTCGGGGATGGACGCGCAATTCACCGCGACGAAAGGCTGGCGTGCGCGGTGCGACTCCTGGTGCACCGCGCGCGCCAGCACTTCCTTGCCGGTGCCGGTCTCGCCGAGGATCAAGAGCGGGATGTCGCGGTCGATGATGCGGCGCACCTTGCGCACCACGATCTCGATCTGCGGGTCGCCGGTCTGCAGGTAGGCCAGGCCGGTGCGCGTGGCCACCGTGGGCGTGGCCGCCGCGGCGGGTGGCGTGGCCGCCGCCTGGCCCGGGGCGGCCGGTTCGGCCGGGGCCGGTGCGGGATCGGCCAGGCCGCCGAAGATCACGCGCGAATGCCAGTTGGCCCGCCCCATCACATGGAACTGGGCGCCGCCCGGGGCGGTGAGCTGCAGCGGCATCGGCAGCGGTGAGCGGAAATGCTCCGCCAGCGCGGCCACGGTGGTGCCGAACAGCGTGGTCAGCGTGTGGCCGCGCAAGGAGACGCCGGACAGCGCCAGCTGGTCCAGCGCGCTGCGGTTCGCACCCAGGATGCGGCCGTTCTCGCCGACGACGACGATGCCTTCGAGCAAGGTGCCGATGAATTCCGGCCGGCTGTGGAAGTGCAGGCGCAGCCGGTCGTTGCCCTCGTCGCTGAGCCAGTGGTTCTCGATCATGCGGGCCGACACGCGCACCAGGCCCATGGTGTGGCGGTGGTAGCTGCGGTGGTCGCCCGAGACGTCGAGCACGCCCAGGATCTCGCCACGCGGGTCGAAGATGGGCGTGGCCGAGCAGGTGAGGAAATTGTTGGCGTGCATGAAGTGCTCGCCGGCATGCACGAGGGTGGGCTGCTCCTCGAACAGCGCGGTGCCGATGGCGTTGGTGCCCTTCGATTGCTCGGCCCAGTTCACGCCGGGGGACAGCGCCACCTTGCCGGCGCGGGCCAGGAATTCGCTGTCGCCCACCGCGTGCAGGATGGTGCCCTGCGCGTCGGTCAGCACGATCATGCTTTGCGTCTCGGCGATCTGCTCGCGCAGCATCTCCATCACCGGCGCCGCGTGGCCGAAGAGGCGCTGGTTGCGCTCGCGCGCCACCTGCAGGTCGGCCCGCATCAGCGGCGAGTAGTCGGGCCGCTCGATGCGCGTGAGGCCCAGGGCGCTGCAGCGCTGGTGCGAGCGGTCGATGATCTGCGCCTGCGGCACCGCCGGGGTGGCGGGCGCGGTGGGCGCGGCCGCCGGCAGGGCGGGGGACGGGACGGGTTGAAGGCTGTTCGCCATGGACCGAAGCATGCGCCAAGCCGGCCGCCGGGCGAACACCGGACAAACGCGGGGCACGCGGCGCCTGGAAATCGTTTGCGAAGCGAAGTGGCGCTGAAAGCGCAGCAAACCGCGCCGATGAGCGGCGCAACGGTCACAACCGGTGTTCCAGAACTGAACACCCAACCGCGGTTTACCCGCAGCCGGGGCGGGCGTTGGGGCGGGTTTTGCGGCTCCGGCCGGCCGGCTGAGGGGCCGCACGGGCTTGGCACAGGCTTTGCGGACCGGTGTGCCAGCGGTGCCTGCCTGGTGGGCGCCGAACCCCCACGACACCCCTGGAGACGAGCATGAGCCTGCCCACCCCTTCCACCTTCACCCGCCGCCTGCGGCGCCTGGCCGCGGCGCCCGTCGTGGCCGCCGTGGCCACGCTGGCGGCGCCTTTCGCCGTCTTCGCGCATGGCGACGTGACACCCCAAGCCGTCGACACCAGCGCGCTGCCCCAGGTCGGCAGCCAGTGGCGGGCCGAGAACCCCTATCGCAAGAATGACGCGGCCATCAAGGTGGGCAGCTCGGCCTACAACCAGAACTGCGCGCGCTGCCACGGGCTGGAGGCCATCTCGGGCGGCATCGCGCCCGACCTGCGCAAGCTGGACAACGAATGCGCCGCGCTGAAGGACGACAAGCGCAAGAGCGCCTGCGTGAAGGAGATCGACGGCTACTTCCTCACCACCGTGCGCGGTGGCCGCACGCGCAACGGCGCGGTGTACATGCCGCCCTTCGAAGGCATGTTCACGCAGGAGGCGATGTGGGCCATCAAGTCGTACCTGGAGACGCGGCGCGAGAAGCCGCTCTGATCCACGGCGTCCAACCAGGAGACAAGCATGCACGACGAGCCGCGTATCGATCGGCGCGCCGCCCTGGCCCGCCTGGCCGCGCTGGGCGCGGCCGCCGGGCCGCTGGGCGCGCAGGCCACCCCGCTGGAGAAGGTGAAGGAACGCGGCGCGCTGGTCGTCGCGGTCTACAACGACCTGCCGCCCTTCAACGACGGTGAACGCGGCATCGACCGCGAGCTGGCGCAGGCGCTGGCCGATGCGCTGGGCCTGCGCCTGTCGCTGCTGCCCTTCAATGCCGACGAGAACATGGCCGACGACCTGCGCAACATGGTGTGGCGCGGCCATTACCTGGGCTTCGGCCCGGCCGACGTGCTGCTGCACGTGCCGGTGGACCGGCCGCTGATGGACGCCACGCCGCAGGCCACCATCTTTGCGCCGTACTACCGCGAGCGGGTGGCCATCGCGCGCGACCTGCAGCGCGTGCCGCAGCTGGAGACCCTGTCCGCGCTGGCGGGGCAGCCGGTGGCGGTGGCCGGGCAATCACTGGCCGGCTGGCTGATGATCGGCGCCGACCAGGGCGCCTACCGCGAGCAGCTGCGCACGCAGTGCAAGCACGGCGCCGAAGCGGCCCAGGCCCTGCGGCGCGGTGAGGTGGCGGCCGCCGCGGGCCAGCAGTCCGAACTCGAATCGGTGCTGCGGGGTGATGCGCGCTTCGCCATCACGCCGCTGCCGGCACCGCGTGCGCCGCGCGCCGGCTGGGCGGTGGGCATGGCGGTCAAGCGCAGCTCCACCGCGCTGGCGCAGGCGCTGCAGGCGGCGATGAACGAGATGGCCGCCAGTGGACGGCTGGCGGCGCTGTTTGCGCGCGCCAACGTCGGCTGGCAGCCGGTGTGACGCGGGGCCGGCCCGTGCCGCGG
>CBIHPZ010000479.1:0-3875 GCA_966211865.1 uncultured Aquabacterium sp. | reverse complement strand
CAGCGCCCCCAGTCGAAGCGCCGGGCATGCGCGATGATGGCTTCGGCATTGCCGCGCGTGTGCGATGCCAGCGCGGATTCGATGACGCGCCGCATCGCCGCGCCGTCGAAACTGTCGAAGTAGTGCGCCACCGGCCCGCCCACCTCGGGCAGCGAGGTCAGGCGCGACAGGAACACCGGCTTGCCGAAGTACATCGCCTCGATGGGCGGCAGGCCGAAGCCTTCGGCGAGGGACGGGAAGACGAAGCCGCCGCAGTGCGCGTACAGCCACGCCTTCTGCGCCTCGCTGACGTCCAAACGCAGCGTCACGTTGCGCAGGCCGCGTTCGGCGATGCTGCGGGCCACGCTGTCGGTGTAGTCGCTGCGCGCGCCGGCCAGCACCAGCGGCTGCTCCGGCCAGGCGGCGGCCAGGGCGAGCAGGGCGTCGATGTTCTTGGTGGGCGCCAGGCGGCTCACGTGCAGCAGGTAGCGGCGGGCGCCCGCGTCGGTCTGCACGCCCTCGACGGGTTCCCTCGGCGCGCGGCTGAGGTCGGTGGCGCCGTTGTGGATGACCTGCAGCGGTGTGGCAAGGCCCTTCAGTTGGGTGCGGATGTCCCCCGCCACATGGTGGGTGATGGCGATGACCGTGTCCGCGCGCTGCAGCCGGCGCTGCAGGCGGTGGCGGTAGCGCTCGGCCTTGGCCGCGTCTTTCGTGTGCAAGAAATTGAGGTCGTGCACCGTTTCCACGCGGCAGCGCGTGCCCACCGGGGGGCGCAGCCGGTTGTGCTGGTGCAGCGTGTGCCACAGCGCAAAGCCCGGGCGCGCCAGGTGCAGCCAGCGCTGCGTGGTGGACGTGTCCAGGTAGCCCACGTGGGGGCCGAACAGGCCGTGGAAGGCGCGCGGCAGGTGGGCGTGCAGCTGCACGCGGTGTTGCGCCCGCAGCTCCGGCGCGCGTGCGGCGAGGGCCAGCAGCAGCTGGCGCGAGAACTCGCCCAGGCCATCGTTCCAGTGCCGGATGCGGCCCAGGCCCAGGCCGACGTGGCGCAGCGCGGTCATCGCGCCTGCACGGCGGCCGCGGGGCCGCTTGATGCGCCGGGGGCGTCGGCCCCATCGAGCATCGCACCGGCCTGCGCGAGCACTTCGTCGACCGTGGGCCAGCGCGGCCAGTGGCGCACGATGCGCACCGTGGCGCCCCAGGGCGCCCATTGCTCGGGCTTGGTGGGGCCCAGCACGCTCAGCACCGGCGCGCCGACGGCGGCGGCCAGGTGCGCCGGGCCGGTGTCGTTGGACACGACGAGGGCGGCACGGCGCAGCACGCCGCCGTAGGCACCGAGGTCGACGCCGGGCAGCAGCTTCACGCCGGGGTGCTGCGTGGTGATGATCGCGTCCTCGCCCGGACCCGGGCAGGCCACCACGTCGCGCCCCTGCTTCAGCAGTTCGCGGCTGAAGTCGGCGAAGGCCGGCCAGGTCTTGTCCTGGTCCTCGAACAGTCCGCCGGCGAAGGGGCAGACGACGACGAAGCCTGGCCGCACGCCGTGCGCGGCGAGCACCTCGTCGGCGCGCTGCTGGTCGGCCGGCGCGGTGCGCAGGCCGATCTGCGCGGGGTGGGGCGCTTCGATGCGCAGGAAGCGGCAGGCCAGCTCCCAGTAGCTGGTCAGCGCGTGCCCGCCGTAGGTGATGGGTTCGGACCGCGACAGCAGCGGCCCGCGTGCTTCCTGGCGGTAGCCCACGGCCTTCAGCCCGGCCAGGCGCATTTCCAGCGCGGCGGAGAACGAGGTGGGCAGCACCAGCGCGTTCTCGCGGCGGTCGAAGTCGGGGTCCAGGCGGCGCGCCTCCGCGCGCAGCTGGCGCAGCTGCGCCACCGATTCGCGCAGCGGCTTGGGCCGGGCATGCACCGTCCAGCCTTCGCCGCGCAAGAGCGGTGCCGCCCAGCGCGCGCCCACCAGCTGCGGTGCGTAGCCATGCGACTGCAGCAGGTGCAAGGCCGGCACGCCGAGGATCACGTCTCCCACCCAGTTGCGAAGGCGAACGATCAACGGGCGAGGCGTCATGCGTGAGAGGGGTTCTTGCGGTGGCGCGGGGCCTGCTGATGGATGGGCTCTGCGGCGGCGCACCGTCGATAATTCCAGTTTCGAATTCTGCCACCCGACCATGAGCGCGACCCCCAGCTCCACGCTTCCCGCCGCCGCCGACGTGATCGCCCTGCACGACGCGCTGATCGCCACCCCCGGCTGGCCGCAGCAGCAGCCCGCCCCGCGCGACGACGGCCTGTGGCATTGGGTGCAGACCAACCACCTCTTCAACTGCCGCCTGTGGGCCGAGGAAGACCTGGCGCGCCGCACGCGGGTGTCCGACGGCGAGATCGCCGCCAACAAGCGCGCCATCGACGGCTTCAACCAGGCCCGCAACGACGCCACCGAGCGGGTCGACGAGCTGCTGCTGATCGCGCTGGGGCTGGTCGATGCGGCTTCCGCCCGCACCGACGCGCCGGTCTCCACCGTGCCCGCGGGCGCGCGCCTGAACAGCGAGACCGCCGGCAGCATGATCGACCGCCTGTCCATCATGGCGCTGAAGGTCAACGCGATGCGGGCGCAGACCGAGCGCACCGACGTGGATGGCGAGCACGTGGCCGCCAGCCGCGTCAAGCTCGACCGCCTGCAGCAGCAGCGCAGCGATTTGGGTGCCTGCCTGGACGCGCTGCTGGCCGATGCCAAGGCCGGACGCGCGTACTTCAAGGTTTATCGCCAGTTCAAGATGTACAACGACCCGCGCTTCAACCCGGCGCTGGTGGCCGAGAACAAGGCCGGCGCGTGACGCGGCCGCCGGGCGGCCTGCAGGCCGGCGGGGCGCCGCAGGGTGCGTGCGCTGGGCGGTGCTCCGCGGTTGAGGAGCTGAGGTGAAGCTCCTCATCGTCAAGACATCCTCCATGGGCGACGTCGTGCACGCGCTGCCGGCGATCAGCGACATCCGGCGCGTGCGCCCGGGCGTCACCATCGACTGGCTGGTCGAGGCCCCGTTCGCCGCCATCCCGCGACTGCACCCCGCCGTGCGCCGGGTGCTGCCCTTGGGCTGGCGCAAGTGGCGCAAGAGCCTCTTCAAGCGCGACACCCGCGAGGCCATGGCCACCCTGCGGGCCGACCTGCGCGCCGAAGCCTACGACCTGGTGCTGGACCTGCAGGGGCTGATGAAGAGCGTGATGTGGGGCCTGCAGGCGCGTGGGCCGCTGGTGGGCTATGACCGCGCCAGCATCCGCGAGCCGATGGCCGCGCTGTGCTACCAGCGCACGGCGGCCGTGTCGCGCGAGCTGCATGCGGTGGACCGCTGCCGCCGCCTGGCCGCTGCACATCTGGGTTATCCCCTGCCGGCTCAGGCGCCGGAATTCGGCATCCAGCCGCCGGCCGGCAGCTGGCGCGCGCCGGTGCTGAGCGCGGCGCTGATTCCCTGCGCCAGCCGGCCCGAGAAGCTGTGGCCTGAAGAACACTGGATCGCCATCGGCCGGCGCCTGCAGCAGGCGAAGCTGAAGCCGGTGGTGATCTGGGGCAGCGACGAGGAACGCCAGCGCGCCGAGCGCATCGCCGCCGGCTGCGACGGCCTCGTGCCGCCCTTCCTGAGCGTGGCCGACACCGCGGCGGTCCTCGGCCAGGTGCGCCAGACGGTGGGCCTGGACACGGGCTTCTCGCACCTGGCGGCTGCGTTCGGCGGGCCGGTGATCGGCATCTACTGCGACCACGAACCGGGGCTGGCCGGCATCACCGGGTCCGGCCCGGTCGCGAGCCTGGGTGGCAAGGGGCAGGTGCCGACGCTGGACGACGTGATGGCGGCGCTGGAGAAGCAGCTGGGCGGCAAGCGCGGCCGCTGACACTTCCTGCGCGATCATTTCGCCCCGCGCCCGCGCCC
>CBIHPZ010000478.1:0-3878 GCA_966211865.1 uncultured Aquabacterium sp. | reverse complement strand
CCCATGGCGAGACTCTTCGACAACCGCGTCCTCGTGACCGGCGGCGCAGGCTTCATCGGCTCGCACCTGTGCACCCAGCTGGTCAACCGCGGTTTCGACGTGCTCTGCGTCGACAACTTCCACACCGGCAGCAAGCGCAACATCGCCCACCTGCAGCGGCACCCGCGCTTCGAGCTGATCCGCCACGACGTGGCCGAGCCGCTGGCGGTGGAGTGCGACATGATCTTCAACCTGGCCTGCCCGGCCGCGCCGGTGCATTACCAGGCCGATCCCGTCCGCACCACCTGCACCAGCGTGCTGGGCGCGCTGAACCTGCTGCACCTGGCGCGCCGGCTGCAGGTGCCCATCCTCCAAGCCTCGGCCAGCGAGGTGTACGGCGACCCCCTGCAGCACCCGCAGCGCGAGGACCACTGGGGCCACGTCAACCCCATCGGCCCGCGCGCCTGCTATGCCGAAGGCAAGCGCTGCGCCGAAAGCCTGTTCGCCGACTTCCGGCGCCAGCACGGCGTGGACACGCGCATCGCCCGCCTCTTCAACACCTACGGCCCGCGCATGCAGCCGCACGACGGCCGCGTGGTGTCCACCTTCATCGTGCAGGCGCTGGCCGGCGAGCCGCTGACCGTGCAGGGCGACGGCCTGCAGACGCGGTCCTTCTGCTACGTGGACGACACGGTGGAGGCGCTGCTGCGCATGATGCTGGGACCGCGGGCCGTGCCGGGTCCGCTCAACGTGGGCAACCCGCAGGAGCTGCGCGTGATCGACATCGCCGAGCAGGTGCTGGCGCTGACCGGCTCGCCGTCGCCGCTGCAGCGCGTGCCCGCCGCCGCCGAGGACCCGCGCCAGCGCTGCCCCGACATCAGCCGCACCACCGAGGCGCTGGGCTGGCGGCCGCAGGTGGGCCTGGCCGACGGGCTGATGCGCACCATCGGCTACTTCCAGCGCCTGAAGCCCGCGGCGGCCGTTGAATGAGGAGCACCGATGCGCTTATGGTCGAGGCCATGACCCGCACCCGCCCCAGCCCGCTGCCACCGCAGGGCACGCGGCACACCCCAAGCCCTGCGTGGGCACGCGGAGGCTCCGCATGATGGCCGACCTCTTCCGCATCGGCGTCGACCCGCTCGAGCTGGTCGCGCGCGGCACGCTGATGTACTGGTTCCTGTTCCTGCTCTTCCGCTTCGTGCTCACGCGCGACGTGGGCTCCATCGGCATCGCCGACGTGCTGCTGCTGGTGCTGATCGCCGATGCCTCGCAGAACGCCATGGCGGGCAGCTACAACACCGTGTCCGAGGGCTGCATCCTGGTGGCCACCATCGCCGGCTGGAACTACGCGCTGGACTGGCTGGCCTTTCATTTCCCGCCGCTGCGGCGCCTGGTCGAGCCGCCGCCGCTGCTGCTGGTGAAGAACGGACGGGTCAACCGCCGCGCCATGCGGCGCGAGATGGTGACCGACGATGAACTGATGGCCAAGCTGCGCGCCCACGGCTACGAGCGCCTGGAGCAGGTGAAGGCCGTGCACATGGAAAGCGACGGCGAGATCACCGTCGTGCCGAAGGAGAAGAAGGAGTAGGCGCCCAGCGCGGCGCGCGCGCCTTTAACGCGTTATGGACGCGTCATCGTGGCGGCTGCGCACCTGCTGCAGGCGCTCCAGCTGGTCCTGCGCCACGCCCAGGTGGCGCGCCAGCTGGTGCTGCAGCCACTCGGGCAGGGCCGGTGCCTCCAGCGCGCGCTGGTAGCGCTGCACGCTGCCCTCGGCCTCGGCCACGCAGGTGTCCAGCAGCGTGTCCTCGTCCGCCGTCCGGGGCGGGAAGCCGGGGCCGGCCGGGTCGCGCAGGACAACGTCGGCCTCGCCCGATTGCGGCGCGCCGCGCAGGCGCACCACGGCGTCGTTCAGCGCCGCGGCCGCGGCGCGGTGCTCGGCCGCCAGCAACAGCAGCAGCGCCTGCAGCGGGCCCGGCGCCAGCAGGGCGGCGCAGCCTTCGCAGCGCTGCACGCCGGCGTACTCCACGTCCATCAGGTGGTTGGCGATGTCGCTCGCGTCCATGGGGCTCCTTCAGCGGGGCAGTTCGTGCTGCGGCAAGGCGTTGGCTTCCGCCACGGGGGGCTGCTGGCGCGCGGCCAGGGCGGCTTCCACGCGCTGCTCGCAGGCCGCCAGCACCTCGCGCAGCAGCTCCACCGGCATCGGCTTGCGCAGGAACAGGTCGAAGCCCTGCTTGCGCAGGTCCAGTTCTTCCGTGCGGTCCTGGCCGGTCAGGCAGACGATGGTGAGGCCCTCGTCGTCGTGCAGCATGCTGCGCAGCACCCGCATCACCTGGCTGCCGTTCTCGCGGCCCAGGTTCAGGTCCATGAACACCAGGTGCGGCCGCTCCGGCACCGCCTTCAGCAGGGCCGAGCGTGAATCGTGCGCCACCTCCACCCGGCAGCCCATCAATTCCAGCAACTGGCCGAAGGAGACGGCGAAGTCGATGTTGTCGTCGACCACCAGGACGCGCAGGGGACCGAATTTCATGAGGCGGAGGAAAGAGTGATCACCGCTGCAGGGCAAGGCATGTGCCCGGCCTGGTGGCGCATGCGTGCGTGGCCGTGAAAAAGGCCGCGCCAAGGCGAGGCCTGTGCGGGGCCGGGCGCGCCGCGGCGGGCGCGCCCCGCGGGATGCCGGTCAGCGGCGCTCGTTGCTGCCTTCGTCGCGCTGGCCGCGGTTGCCCTGCTCGCGTTCCTGCTGCTGGCTGCCGCGGTTCTGGCTGCCGCTGCCTTCATCCTGGCCGCGCTGGGCCTGGCCGCGGTTCTGCTGGTCCTGCTGGCCTTGCCCCTGGCCCTGGCCGGCCTGGTTCTGGCCTTGGCCCGCCTGGTTCTGGCCCTGCTGGCCCTGGCGCTGGCCACCTTGCTCCTGCTGGTTGCGCTGCTGGTTGGAGCCCTGCTGGCCCTGGCCTTGCTGGTCCTGTTGCTGCTGCTGGTCGCGGTTCTGCTGGTTTGCCATGTCTGATCTCCGTGATGAGCCGGCACGGTGCCGACGGGAGGCCTGTGGCAAGCGCGGTGCCCGGCAGTGCCGCGCCGGCGGTGGCGCTGAAAGCGGCGCAAAGCCGCTGCATTTCGGCCGATTGGCCCAGTCGCTGCCGTGGCCCACTGACGGTGTGGCCGTCTGCCGCTGGACGACCCGGAATTGACAGAGCCTGTGGCAGAGGGCGCACCGCCGTGGCCCCGTGGCCACGTCGACCACAAGCCCCGAGACAAACCATGTTCAAAGACCTCACCACCCGTGCCCGCGCGGCACTGGGCTTCGGCGCCGTCGTGCTCGCGCTGCTCGCGAGCATGGCCGCTGGCCTGAGCGGCCTGGCCGCCGCCGGCACGCTGCACCGGCAGGCGGCGACGCGCGCCACCGCCACGGTGGCCGGCAGCGCACCGGCGGGCGACGATGCCTTCGACAGCGCGCTGGCCGGCCCGCGGCAGCTCATCATCGGCTTCGGCCTGGCCGGCGTGCTGGCCGCGTTCTTTGCGGGCTGGGCGCTGACGCGCAGCGTGGCCGCGCCCTTGAGCGAGGCGCTGCTCATCGCCGAGACGGTGGCTTCCGGCGACCTGAGCCAGGAGTTCAGCACCGAACGCGGCGGCGACTTCGGCCGCCTGCTGGGCGCCCTGGGTGACATGGAGGACACGCTGACCGACCTGGTCACCCGCATCAAGGCCTCCACCGATTCCATCGCGGTGGCCTCGCAGCAGATCGACAGCGGCAACCACGACCTGTCGCAGCGCACCGAGCAGCAGGCCGCTTCGCTGCAGCAGACCGCCTCCAGCATGGGCGTGCTGACCTCCACGGTGCAGCAGACGGCCGACCGCGCGCGCAGCGCCAGCGCCCTGGCGCTGGAGGCCTCGCAGATCGCCGAACG
>CBIHPZ010000477.1:0-3883 GCA_966211865.1 uncultured Aquabacterium sp. | reverse complement strand
CCCCACAACGCGAGCATTCGCCTCCAGGCTTCGGACTGAAGCCGGCCGAAAGGCGTTCATCAGGCGCGCGAATCGATTCACGGCGCGGCCCCGTCCGCCGGCTGCACTTCACCATCCGCCGGCTCGGTGCGGCGCGCACCGGCCTCCGTGGCCATCAGGTACACACCCTGCACTCGGCCATCGGGCCCGACGTCGGGAATCAGTTCAGCCTCCAGCAAGTGGCTTTGTCCGCGGCCGATCAGGCGCCATTCGCAGCGGCGGCGTTCGCCGTCCAGTGCGGCTGCGAAGTGCACGCGCAACGCCGCCCAATTGGCGGCGCCCAGCGCTTCGTCCAGCGCACGGCCGGTGAAGGTCTCGGCAGCGGGGCCGCACAGGTGGACGAAATGCGCATTGGCGAAGCGGCAGGTGCGGCGGCGGTCGAGGTAGGCGATGAGCACCGGCAGGTTGTCGGTGATGGCGCGCAGGCGGCGTTCGGCATGGGCCAGCGCGGTGCCGCGCTCTTCGCTGAGCACGGCCATGCGGTCGAAGCTGCGGGACAGTTCGCCCAGTTCATCGTCTTCGGTGCTGTCCAGCCGCACGCCGGACTCGCCGCGGCCGAAGGCCTGCGCCGCCTGCTCCATGCGCTTCAGCGGCTGCAGCACGCGCCGGTGCGTGGCGCGGCCCAGCCAGGCCAGGAGGCCGCCCGCCACCAGCGCCATCAGCAGCGACAGGCCCATGAAGACCTGCTCCGCCAGCCCACGGCGGGCGGCCACGTCGGCATACCACTGGTTGGCGTGGTCGCTCATGGCCTGGGTGCTGGTGACGATCTGGTCCAGCAGCATTTCGCGCCGGCGCGCGGCGAAGGCACTGTCGTCGGCGCGCACGGTCTGCCAGCGCTCGAAGACTTCGGGCAGCGCCTTGGCCAGGCCGCGCAGCTGTTCGAAGGAGGGGTTGCCGCGGTAGTCCGCGGCTTCGGCGTCCAGCTCCACGCCGATGGCGCGGTGGCGCTGCAGCCACTGCTGCGCGGCGCGGGCGTCGCCGTACAGCGCGTATTCCTGCGTCAGCACCAGCAGGCCGGACACCTCGTGCGAAATGGCCTGGGCCCGCGCCATGGACTGGCCCAGCGTCCACTGCGCACGGGCGGCGACCAGCATGGCCGCCAGCAGCAGCGCGCCCACGAGGGCCGCGACACCGAGGATGGCGGACAGTTGGCGGCGGATGCGCATGGAAGGTCAACGCCCGTGCATGGCCGCAGCCGTCAGCGGATGCCCACCGCCGCGGGGTTCACCGCCTGCAGCGGCCCGCGGTGCAGCAGCTCCAGGTAGTTGGGCAGCTGGCGCATGTCCACATGGCCTTCGCGGCGGGCCCAGCGCGCCTGGCTTTCCAGGGTGGAGACCAGCGACTGGTCGAGCCCCAGCTTGTAGGACATGCCTTCGGTGGCGGCCTCCGCGACGCGGCCTTCCAGCTTCAGCCGCGCGGCCAGCAGCGCGCGCGCGGCGGCCGGCTCTTCCTGGATGTAGCGCTGCGCCCGCTCGATGGCGCGCAGCAGGCGGCGCAGCGCCTCGTCGCGCGCCCCCACCAGGCTGCGGTGCGCCACCAGGTTGAAGGTCTGGCGGTAGACGGTGGCCGAGGGCAGCACCAGGGCACGCTGGCCCCAGGCTTCGCGCGCGGCATGGGCATAGGGTTCCCAGATGGCCACCGCGTCCACCGTGCCGCTGCGCGCCGCCGCGCCCACGCCTTCGGGCGTCAGCTCGACCAGGGTCACGCCGCGGGGATCGATGCCGGCGTTGAACAGCAGCGTCTCGAGGAAATACTGGCTGGCGCTGCCGCGCACCACGCCAATGCGCTTGCCAGCCAGCTGGCCCACGGTGCTGATGCCGCGGCCGCTGTCGGCCACCAGCTTCAGGTCTTCAGCGGAATGCGACATCGTGGCCAGCACCGCGAAGTCCTTGCTCTGGAAGGCGCGCAGCGCCAGCGGCAGGTCGCCCACGGTGGCCACGTCGCCCTGGCGGTCCAGCAGCAGCTGCAGGCAGCGGAAGCCGCCGGTGCAATCGGTGACGCGGGCGTCCAGCCCTTCCAGCTCGAAGAAGCCGCGCGCCTGCGCCACATAGACGGGCAAGGACAACGGCGTGGTGGACACCAGCAGCGACAGCGGCAGGTTCGCCGCGCGCGCCGGCTGGCCGCCCACCAGCATCAGCACCAGCGCAGCCAGCAGGGCGAAGGCGGCGCGGCACCGCGCGCCCAGCGGCCCGGCGGCGGCGCGTGCGGGGGCGATCTCGGGGCGGGCTGTCATCGCGGCGGGCATCTTCGCGTTCGGGAGCGGACGGGTGCCGCCCTGGCCCCCCGGCGCGGGTGGACAAGCGGTCGGCCATGGTAGTGCAGCACCCCCCTGCCCGGCGCCGTTCGGGCGGGTCGCCGTGACAAGCTTGGCGCCTCGCGGCCGCTGAAGCCGCGGGTTATTCCTGCCAGCGTGGCAGGTAGCCCAGCCGGTCCTGCACCAGCGCGTCGTGGGCGGGCACCACCACCAGCGCGGGGTCGCGCTGCTGCGCGGCGCGGATCAGGCCGATGGTGTGCTGCGTGCCATCGACGTCGGCATCCACCAGTTGCCGCGCGGGCCAGAACTTGGGCCGGCCGTCCGCCAGGGCCAGCGCGGTCCACACCACGTCGCCGACGAAGAAGAAGCGCCGCCCCGACGACACGGTGACGAACACGCCCACCGAGCCCGGCGTGTGGCCGGCCATGGGCACCACCACGACGCGGCCGTCGCCGAAGACGTCCTCGCTGCGCTCGAAGCCTTCGAAGGCCGGGCCGGCGAAGGCGAAGGCGCGCCACCGCAGCGCGGGCGATCCCACCTGCGAAGGCCAGGCCGTGCCGATGCCGCTGCGCGCGCCGCGCACGGTGGCCAGTTCGGCGTCCGCGGCCCAGACCTCGGTGCCCGCAAAGTCCTCCAGCCCGCTGGCATGGTCCCAGTGCGCATGCGTGAGCAGGATGCGCGAAATGGGGCCGACGCCTGCCGCGTCCAGCTGGCGGCGCACCGGGTCCACCTGCTCGGGCGCGCGGAAGAAGGGGCGGCCCCAGCGCGGCATGTCGGCCGCGTACTGCTGGGCGATGCGCGCGCCCAGGCCACTGTCGATCAAGAGGCGCTGCGTGCCGTGTTCGATCACGAAGGCGGAGAAATTGGTCGTCGCCATCTCGCCGAAGCGGCCGCCGGAAAACAGCATGCCTTCGCGCACCGGCAGGCTGGCCACGCGCACCACGGCCAGGCGCACCGCCGGGGCGGGCACCACGCTGCTCGTCACCCCGCTGGGTGCCGCTTCAACCCCCGCGGCCCGCGCCGCCATGCATGCCCACAGGCCCAATGCCAAGGCCCCCGCCACCACCCGCTTCCACCTGCCGACCATCGCCGGACCTCCTTCACGAATCGAATGGAAGGCAGCGTAAAGCCTGGAGTAGAGTCCAAGGTCAAGCTCCATCAGACCGGTGCCGGCGATGAACATCGGACAACTTGCGGAACAGACCGGCGTCAGCGCCGACACGCTGCGCTACTACGAGCGCGAAGGCCTGATCGATCCGCCCGCGCGCGCCGCCAACGGCTACCGCAGCTACCGCGAAGGCGACGCGCAGCGCGTGCGCTTCGTGCGCAGCGCGCAGGCCCTGGGCTTCACGCTGGCCGAGATCCGCGGCATCCTGCCGCAGCTCAATGCCGGCCGCATGGACCGCCGCGCCATCGAGTCGCACCTGCAGGCCAAGATCGCCGAGATCGATGGCCACATCCGCGAGATGCAGGCGAAGAAGCGCGAGCTGATCGCCACCTTCAACGCCCTCAGCTGCCCCGTGGACCAGCCGCTGTCGGTGCCGCAGGCCACGCGCCGGGGCGCCCCGCGCGCCAACGCCCGCACCACCG
>CBIHPZ010000476.1:0-3891 GCA_966211865.1 uncultured Aquabacterium sp. | reverse complement strand
GTGTGCGGCGTGGCGCGGCGCGGCTCGTCGTCGGCCGGCAGCGGGTGGCGGTCCAGCAGCCACACCTCGTCGAAGCGGTCGTGCAGCACGCGCGCCGCCAGCAGGCCGGCCAGGCTGGCGCCGATGACCACGGCCCGCCGCGGCGCCTGCGAGGCGTGCGTCTCTTCGTGACGGCAAAGCGCGGCCAGCGCGCCGAGGTCCATGAGGCCCATCGCGTGTCTCCAGCAAAACGGTGATGCCTGGGATACGGACCGCCGGCGTGCCTGGATGCAGCGCTTTCGCGGCCGGCCTCCGGATGAGGGGGACCGCGGGAAGACGCGGCTGGCAGGACCGTGTTTGCCATTACTGGCCATATGACCAATAATTCGCCGCAGCCACCCCCCAAGCCATGCCCCGGCCTTCCCAGCAACTCGACCAGGCTCTGCTGCGCAGCGGCCGCGCGCTGTACCCCGCGCTGGGCTGCGCGGGCCTCTCGCAGCGCAGGCTGGCCGAGCACGCGGGCATCAGCCCGGGCATGTTCCATTACCACTTCGCCAGCAAGGACGAGTTCCTGCGCGCGCTGCTGCAGCAGCTCTACGAAGAGATGTACGGCCCGCTCGCCGAAAGCGCCGATGGCGAAGGTCCCCCGCTGCACCGCCTGCAGCGCGCGCTCTTCGGCATCGCCTGCTTCGTGCGCGAGCACCGGCCGCTGCTGGTGCGCCTGGCCCTCGACGCCGGCAGCGGCCACGGGGTGGCGCAGCAGTTCATGCGCGACAACGCGCCGCGCCACCTGGCCGTGCTGCTGCGCCTCATGAAGGAGGCTGAGCGCGCCGGCCAGCTGCGGCCGCTGCGCCACCCGCTGCAGCGCATGGCGGTGCTGATGGGCACGGTGGTGGCGCCGCTGTTGATGGCGCCGGCCGTGTCCGCGTTGGGCATCCCGCTGCCCGGCCCGTCCGTCGAGACCCAGGTGTGCAGCGACGCGGCCATCCGTGCGCGCATCACCCTGGCATTGGCCGCGTTGCGCGGCGAGGCGCCTGAACCGGAGGTGTGGCGATGAAGCCGTGGCCGCGTCTTTTGTGTATTGGCATCTGCCTGCTGCCGCTGGCCGGCTGCGAGCGCGCCGCGCCCGCCGGCTGGTCCGGCTACGTGGAGGGCGAGTACGTCTACGTGGCCGCGCCGCTGGCCGGCACCCTGGCGGCGCTGCCGGTGGCCGCGGGCGCGTCGGTGCCTCAGGGCGCACCGCTCTTCACGCTGGAGGCCGAGGCCGAACGCCTGGCGCGGGCCGAGGCCCAGGCGCGGCAGAGCGCCGCCGAGGCCCAGGCCGCGAACACCGACAGCGGCCGCCGCGCCGACGAGGTGGCGGTGACCGAAGCGCAGCTGGCGCGCGCCCGCGCGCAGGCCACGCTGGCGAAGAACGAGCTGGCGCGGGTGCAGGCGCTGGTGGCGCAGCACTTCGTCTCGCCGGCGCAGCTGGACGACGCGCGCACGGCGGAAGCGCAGGCGCGCGCGCAGGTGGGCGAGCTGGAAGCCGCCGTGCGCGTGGCCCGCCTGCCCGCGCGCACGCAGGAACGCGCGGCCGCCCACGCCAGCGCCACCGCGGCGGCCGAGGCGCTGAAGCAGGCCGACTGGCGCCTGGCGCAGAAGGCGCAGCGCGCACCGGCCGCGGCGCAGGTGGCGGACACCTTCTTCCGCCTCGGTGAATGGGTGCCGGCGGGGCAGCCGGTGGTGTCCTTGCTGCCGCCGGGCGCGGTGAAGGCGCGCTTCTACGTGGCCGAAAGCGAGGCCGGAGCGCTGGCGCCCGGCCAGGCGGTGACGATCCGCTGCGACGGCTGCGGCGCGCCGATCGCCGCGCGCATCAGCCGCATCGCGACGCAGGCCGAGTACACGCCGCCGGTGATCTATTCCAATGCGCAGCGGGCCAAGCTGGTGTTCATGGTGGAGGCGCGCCCGGACAGCCCCGCGGACGCGGCGCGCCTGCGCCCCGGCCAGCCGATCGACGTTCAACGGGCCGGCTGACATGCCAGCGATCGATGTACGCGGCCTCACCAAGCGCTACAACGGCCGCGCGGTGGTCGACCATGTCGACCTGCAGCTCGAACGTGGCCGCATCTGCGGCTTCCTGGGGCCGAACGGCAGCGGCAAGACCACCACCATCCGCATGATCTGCGGCCTGCTGAAGGCCGACGAAGGCACGGGCACCTGCCTGGGCCTGGACATCGCGGCCGGCGGCGCCGAGATCAAGCGCCAGGTGGGCTACATGACGCAGAAGTTCGGGCTCTACGAAGACCTGTCGATCCGCGAGAACCTGGACTTCATCGCACGCCTCTTCCAGCTGCCCGGCCGGCGCGCGCGGGTGGATGAAGCGCTGCAGCGGCTGGGCCTCACGTCGCGCCAGAAGCAGCTGGCGGGCGAGCTGTCCGGCGGCTGGAAGCAGCGCCTGGCGCTGGCCGCCTGCCTGCTGCACGAGCCGCAGCTGCTGCTGCTGGACGAGCCCACCGCCGGCGTCGATCCCAAGGCGCGGCGCGAGTTCTGGGACGAGATCCACCGCCTGGCCGAGCAAGGCATCACGGTGCTGGTGTCCACCCACTACATGGACGAGGCCGAGCGCTGCCACGAGCTCTGCTACATCGCCTACGGCCGCGTGCTGGCGCGCGGCACCGCGCCGCAGATCGTCGAACAGGCCGGCGCGCGCGACCTGGAGGATGCGTTCGTGCGCCTGGTCGATCGCGCGCAGGACAACTTCGCCTCCCCGGCGTCGAGGGCCCCCGCGTGATGAACGCCAGCCTGTCCATCGCCCGCACCGCCGCGGTCTTCGTCAAGGAACTGCAGCAGATGCTGCGCGACCGGCTGACCTTCGCGATGGCGGTGGGCGTGCCCATCCTGCAGCTGGTGCTGTTCGGCTACGCCATCAACACCGACCCCAAGGGCCTGCCCACCGTGCTGGTGGCCGAGGACGGTGGCCCGATGGCGCGCAGCGTGTCCGCGGCGCTGCAGAACTCGGGGTATTTCCGCATCGTCCGGCAGACCGGCCGCGAGGCGGACGCCGAGGCGCTGCTCGAACGCGGCGAAGCGCAGTTCATGGTCGTGATCCCGCCCGACTTCACGCGGCGCCTGGTGCGCGGCGAGCGGGCGCCGTTGCTGGTCGCGGTGGATGCCACCGACCCGTCGGCCTCGGGCAATGCCATCGCCGCGCTGCAGCCGCTGCTCACGCAGGCGCTGCGCACCGACGCCACCGGCCCGCTGGCCCACCTGGCGCCGAAGGAAGCGGCGGTCGACCTGCGCATCCACCGCCGCTACAACCCCGAGGGCCTGTCGCGCTACAACATCGTGCCCGGCCTCATCGGCACCATCCTGACGATGACGATGGTGATGCTCACCAGCCTGGCGATGACCCGTGAACGCGAGCGCGGCACCATGGAAAACCTGCTCGCCACGCCGGTGCGGCCGCTGGAGGTGATGCTGGGCAAGATCCTGCCCTACGTCTTTGTGGGTTATGTGCAGCTGGGCGTGATCATGCTCGCCGCGTGGCTGCTGTTCGAGGTGCCCATGGTCGGCAGCCTGATGCTGCTGATGGCGATGATCGGCGTCTTCATGCTGGCCAACCTGGGCGTGGGCTTCACCTTCTCGACGCTCGCGAAGAACCAGCTGCAGGCGCTGCAGATGACCTTCTTCTTCTTCCTGCCGTCGATGCTGCTGTCGGGCTTCATGTTCCCGTTCCGCGGCATGCCGCACTGGGCGCAGGCGATCGGCGAGGTGCTGCCGCTCACCCATTTCCTGCGCATCGTGCGCGGCATCCTGCTCAAGGGCAACGGCATCGCCGAACTGCTGCCGGAGTTGTGGCCCATGCTCGCTTTCCTGCTGGTGGCGGGCGCCGTGGCGATGGCACGCTATCGTCAGACCCTGGACTGACGA
>CBIHPZ010000475.1:0-3902 GCA_966211865.1 uncultured Aquabacterium sp. | reverse complement strand
GCAAGGCCAGCGTTCCCTTCATCTCTAACTTGTACAAGGCGCGTCCACCGGCAGGGCAGCATGCGCGGCCGGGGCTGGCGCAGCAGGTGAATGTGGAGTCGGCTGAATACGATGCGCCGCTGGCGCCGCAATCCGGCCCTGACAGCCGTTGGACCACCATGCCGATCACCGATCGGCGGCCCGACGACTTGGCGTGGCTCTTCTAAACAGCGGCCCCACCGGCCGGCCCAAGGGCTTGATGCCGACGCACCGGAGCCTGATGGCGACTGCATTACCCCTGGCCACAGCGCCATCGGCGATCCGCGGCCACCCTGCGGACCCGGGCAAGGCGCAACGGTCAGATAACGCCGTCGACCCGCATCCTCGCCACGATGGCATGGGCCACGTCAGCGGTCGAGGCGCCCAGGAAGAAGCTGGCATCCACCTGCGCGGTGTGGGTCCAGACGATGGCGCCGGTTTTCACGTCGCTCAATTGCGTCTGCACCTCATAGGCCTTGGCTGCAATCGTTTCTCCCGTCAGGCGTTTCACCAGCACGGTTCCGCTGGGAACCGTGAGGCTCATGGTGTGAGATACGCCATGTTTGGCCACCGCGTCGGCCACCACCTTGGGCACGTCGGGCTCGCCGGGCTTGATGCCGATGGCGAAGACCTGGACGCCATTGGACTTGAGCAGCTTGCGAATCTCGGCGGCAATCAAGGCCTGCTTGTTGCCGAGTGACGGGTCCGGGTGCGATGCACTGGTGCCGATGGTGAGCAGGCCTTGGACCTTGTCGGCGAATTGCGGCAACTTGTCGCTCGTTTCCACGATGGATTGCGCCTGGCCGGCGGCAGGCAGGCCCATCAGGCACGAAGCGAAGACGAGTGCGGCGCAGCGGCGCGAAAACGACGTCATGCGAACCCTTGATCGTTCAGGCCAGCGCCGGCTGCATGCGAAACACGCTGACCGCCTGCACCAGCCGCCGCGCCTGCTGATCCAGGCTGCCGGCCGCGGCCGCCGCCTCTTCCACCAGCGCCGCGTTCTGCTGCGTCACGTCGTCCAGTTGCGACACGGCGCCGTTGACCTGTTCCAGGCCACGGGTCTGTTCGTCGGAAGCACCGCTGATCTGCTGGATCAGGCCGGCCACGCGTTCCACCTGGGTCACGATGTCGCCCATGGTGCGGCCGGCGCGTTCCACCAGCTCGGTGCCGGCCTGCACGCGTTCCACGCTGGTGCCGATCAGCGTCTTGATCTCGCGCGCCGCCTGGGCCGAGCGCTGGGCCAGTGAACGCACTTCGCCCGCCACCACCGCAAAGCCGCGGCCCTGCTCGCCGGCGCGCGCGGCTTCCACGGCGGCATTCAGCGCCAGGATGTTGGTCTGGAAGGCAATGCCGTCGATGACGCCGATGATGTCGGCAATGCGGCGCGCGCTGTCGCTGATCTCCTGCATGGTGTTCACCACCTGGCCCACCACCGCGCCGCCTTGCGCCGCCACCTGGCTGGCGCCGGCGGCCAGGCGGGTGGCTTCGCGTGCGGTGTCGGCATTGCTGGTGACGGCGCCGGACAGCTGTTCGAGCGAAGCGGCCGTCTGCTGCAGGTTGGACGCCTGCTCCTCGGTGCGTTGCGACAGGTCGGCATTGCCGTGCGCGATCTCGCCACAGCCGGTGGCGATGCTGTCGGAAGCCTGGCGCACCGTGCCGACGAGGGACGTGAGGCCTTCGGTCATGGTCTTCAGCGCCTGCAGCAGTTCGGTGGCTTCGTCACGGCCCGTGGTCTCGATGCGGCTGGACAGGTCGCCGCCCGCCACCGCGCGGGCCACGCCCACGGCCTGGCCCAGCGGCTGGGTGATGGATCGCGTGAGCAGCGCCGCCAGCACCAGGCCGCAGCCGGCGCCGATGGCGGCCACCAGCAGCATCATGGTGCCGCTGTCTTTGGCCGTCAGGCTCACGGTGTCCGCCGTGGCGCGCATCTTCTTCTGCTCGGCGGTCTTCAGTTCGTCCAGCGCCTTGAAGAAGGCCGATTGCAGGGGCCGGGTGTCTTTCAGCAGGATGCGCGCGGCTTCGGCCGACTGGCCGGAAGCGGCCACCTCGATGGCGCGGTCCATCGACTTGCCGTAGGGCGCGATCGTGGCCTCCAGCGCCTTCAGCAGTGCGCGGTCGGCGTCGCCGGTCAGCGTGGACTGCAAACTGCTCATCAGCTCGGCGTTCTGCGTCCGCATCTCGTCGATGCGCTTGCGCTCGCGGCCGATCTCGGCGGTGTCGTCGCCCAGCAGCGCGATGTTGCGCACGCCGCGCGCCACCACGTTGGCGTTGTCCTTCATGCGGCCGATGCGGTCGACCGCGGTCATGCGTTCCTCGGCCAGCGCGCGCACCATGCCGTCCAGCCCCACCAGCTGGCGCCAGCCGAACAGGGCCACCAGCAGGCCGCACAGGATCACCAGCACGAATCCCAGGACCAGGCGCGTGCCGATCCGGACGTTTCTCAAGGCGTTCATCGACGCTCCCTACGTGGACTGCACGCCGCAACTGCCGTGCTTGGCCGCGCCCCGCGCCCCAGCACGGGGCGCAACGGGGAACACGGTGCAAACCCGGATATCGACCACGCCGCGTGGCGATTGAGTGAAATAGTGCGACTCCGGCCGCCTGTTGGCGGGCGAAGCGCTGCGCTACCAGCTCACTTCACGTTCCGGCGTGGCACCGATGCGGTGGATGGAGAGGTCGGCACCTTCGTATTCCGCCTCGGGCGACAGCCGCAGGCCCAGCGTCAGCTTGAGTACGCCATAGACCAGCCCGCCGGACAGCAGCGCCCAGGCCACGCCGGCCAGGGTGCCGATCACCTGTGCGCTTAAGGTGACGCCGCCGATGCCGCCCAATGCGGTGGAGCCGAAGATGCCGCAGGCGATGCCGCCCCAGGCGCCGCACAGGCCGTGAAGCGGCCACACGCCCAGCACGTCGTCGATCTTCCAGCGGTTCTGCGTGAGCGTGAACATGCCGACGAAGACCGCGCCCGCCACGCCGCCCACCACCAGCGCGCCGGCGGGATGCATGAGGTCGGATCCGGCGCACACGGCCACCAGCCCGGCCAGCGGGCCGTTGTACGCAAAGCCGGGGTCGTTGCGGCCCAGCAGCACGGCCACCAGGGTGCCGCCCACCATGGCCATTAGGGAATTGACGGCGACGAGGCCGGAGATCTTGTCGATGGTCTGCGCGCTCATCACGTTGAAGCCGAACCAGCCCACCGCCAACACCCATGCGCCCAATGCCAGGAACGGGATGTTCGACGGCGGGTGGGCGCTGATGGCGCCGTCCTTGCGGTAGCGGTTGCTGCGCGGTCCCAGCAGCAGCACCGCGGCCAGGCCGATCCAGCCGCCCACCGCGTGCACCACCACGCTGCCCGCGAAGTCGTGGAACTCGGCGCCGGCCACGGACTTGATGAAGCCCTGCAGCCCCAGCCGGCCGCCCCACACCGCGCCTTCGAACACGGGGTAGAAAAAGCCCACCAGCACGGCGGTGGCCAGCAATTGCGGCTTGAAGCTGGCGCGTTCGGCAATGCCGCCGGAGACGATGGCCGGAATGGCCGCCGCGAAGGTCAGCAGGAAGAAGAACTTGACCAGTTCAAAGCCGTTGCGTGCGGCCAATTCGGGCGCACCGTTGAAGAAGTGCACGCCATAGGCCACCGTGTAGCCCACGAAGAAATAGACGATGGTGGAGACGGCGAAGTCGACGAGGATCTTCACCAGTGCATTGACCTGGTTCTTCTTGCGCACGGTCCCCAATTCGAGAAACGCGAAGCCCGCGTGCATGGCGAGAACCATGATGGCCCCCAGCAAGATGAACAGGGCATCGGTGCCTTGCTTGACCTGATCCAAGAGAACCCTCCAGCGCGGTTGTGGCCATGGTGGTGCGGGATGCACCACAACTTATTC
>CBIHPZ010000474.1:0-3902 GCA_966211865.1 uncultured Aquabacterium sp. | reverse complement strand
TGGACTGGCAACGCTTCCATGGCACCCACCGACATCGATTTCACGCATGAACGCACCGCGGCGCTGGTGCGCCTGGCCACCGTGCTGCAGCACTTCGACAGCGGCCGGCTCCCATTCGACGCCGGCCAGTACCACTCGATCGCCAAGCAGCTGACGAACGCGCTGCGCCGCAACGACGGGTCACCGGCGCTGCAGGCGGTGCTGGATGCCAGCCCGGTGGCGGCCGAGCTGTACGAGAACCTGCACTACGACCAGGCCGGCCTGGCCCGCTCGCCGCTGGACCAGGCGGTGGCGGCCGAGCTGGAAGCGACGCACCTGCTGGCCCGCGTCAAGGGCTGAGCGGCCGCGCGCCCGCGCCAGCGCCCGAGCCCTTCCGGCCGCCGGGCCGCCCGAAGCGCAGCAGCAGCAAGGGGCCGGCCCGGAGCCCGGCCCGCGCGTGAAGCCACCGGCCGGCCGCGTCACATGAACGCGTGCAGCTCCAGGAACATCAGGCGCCGGTTGTCCACCGGGCTCTGCGGAATGCCGCCGAAGCGCCGGTAGCCCGCGCGCAGCTGCAGGAACGGGATCGGCGTCAGCTCGTAGACCAGGCTGTGCCGCACCTTGTGGTCTTCGGACACGCGGCGGTCGGGGTCGAACAGCTCGGCGGTGAACTTCAGGTTGTGGCCTTGCGCCATCTTCCAGTTCACCTCGCCCAGCGCGGCCGCCAGCGTGCGGCGCCCTTCCGGGAAGCTCTTGTCGCGCACCAGGTCGATCTCGCCCAGCCACACCAGCGGCCCGGTGCGCAGGCCGCCGAAGACCGCGGCCGCCTGCCGGTTGCCGGCCGACGAGCTGGTGTTGGCCCAGGCACCGCCGACGCGGCCCCAGGGCTGCACCCAGGCCACCTGGCCGGTCACCTGGTGGCCGGTGGTGGGGCCGACGTTGCCGGGGCCGCGGGTGTAGGCCAGCTGGGCCGACCAGTCGCCCTTCTCCAGCCCGAACTCCACGCCCTTGTCGGGCGTCGTCATCGAGATGCCGCTGACGGAGCGCACGAAGGCGGTGTCGTCTTCCAGCCGCCAGCCGAAGGGCAGGTAGAACTGCCCCGCCTTGGCGTACCAGCCGCGGTCGGCGCTGCCCAGGCGCACGTGCGCTTCCTGGCGCTGCGGGCGGCCGGGGCGCACCTGCTGGTCGAGGTAGAGGCCGACCCAGTCCTGGAGCAGTTCCACGTCGGCGTAGAAGCGCGCGTGCTCCAGCGCCGACTCGGACTGCGTGGCCTGCCCCGGCACGCGGCTGCGGGTGCTGCTGTAGCGCACGTCCGCCCCCACGCGCAGCCAGTCGGCCAGGCGGCCGGACCAGGCCGGCACGCCGTCGGGCAGCTTGTACGCGGCCAGCGTGTTCTGCGTGAAGACGGCACCCAGGCCGTTGCGCAGCCCGCCGCCGGTGACGTTGACGTGACAGGCCACGCACTTGTAGCCCTGGTCCAGCGCCAGGTAGGGCTCGGCGCGCGCCACGGCGGGCAGCAGCACCGCGCCAATCAGCAGCAGGCAGCCGGCGAGGCGTGAAAGGAAGGCGGTCATCGCGGTCCCTCAGTTGTTCTGCGCGCCGCGGGCGATCCATTCACGGATCACGGCGATGGTGGCGTCGTCGAGGTAGGGCCCGCCCAGCGGCATGCGCGCGCCCACGGCGGCGCGGCCCTCGACCTTGTGCACCAGGTAGCTGTCGTCGGGCCGGCCGGGCGCCACGCGCTGGGTGCCGCCCGATTCGCGGCTGGCCACGCCCACCAGCAGGCCATAGCTGCTGCCTTCGTCCAGGCGCAGCCCGGCGGGTGCGGCGGCACCGGAATGGCAGACGGTGCAGCGCGGCGTCAGCACCTGGCGCTGGATGGACGAGAAGGTGGGCGCGAGGCCGCCGCCGTTGTTGCCGCCGCTTTCGCCGATCGGCCGGCCGTTGCTGTCCAGCCCTTCGCCGCTGCCGCCCCCGCAGGCCGCCAGCAGGGCAGCGGCCGCGGCCAGCACCGCGCTGCCGCACCAGGTTCGCAGGTTCATGACATCCTCCATCGTCGTGAGATCAGCGGTGAGTGCGCCCTGGCGCCGCATCGGTTGCGCGGCGCGCCCGGCGGCGGCAAGCGATCCGTGTGCGTTGGTAACCCGTCATGGTGCGCTGGTAACTCGTTATTGGCGCGTCCCAGGCCCATGGCGGAGCCGGCACCCCCGGCGCGGCAGCCTCGGGGCGGCGGCATGCGCACGAGCCCGCACGGCCGCCCGAAGGGCGAATTCCCTCCTGGAGGGACGGCGCGCAGCGCCAAGGGTGCACCAGTGAGCCTCAGGGCCGCGTGCGCGCCAGCCGCAGCAGCGCGGCGTCGGCCCGGATGCTGGCCGCGGGCTGGCCGGGCACGGCATCACCGGCCAGCACGCCGCGCAGCGCGGGGGCCGGCAGCCGCGGCTGCATCGCCAGCAGCAGCGCTGCGATGCCGGTGGCATGGGCCGCCGCGACCGACGAGCCGCTCGCGAAGTCGTAGCGGCCACCGGGCGCCAGCGTCAGCACGTCGCGCGCGGGGGCGGCCAGCACGCCGGGCGGCAAGGCGTCGCCGCCCGCCGCCCCCACCACGATCACCCCCGCCATGCCGGCCGGAAAACCCTCCGCCCGGCCGCTGGGCGGCAGCGCGGTGAAGACGATGCGGCCTTGCCGCAGCAGCTGCGCCATCAGCGCCTGCAGCAGCGGGTCGGCCGGGCCGCCCAGGCTCAGGTTGACGATGCGCGCGTCGCTGTCCAGCACCGCGGCCAGGGCCTTGGCCAGCGTGAAGGAGTTGCAGCGCGCCGGGGCCGGCGCGGGACCGGCGGCGCCGGGCCCCGGCGGGTACCAGCAGGCCTTGTACAGCGCCAGCCGCGCGCCGGGCGCGATGCCGACGATGCCCTGGCCGTTGTTGGCCACGGCGGCGATCACGCCGGCCACCTCGGTGCCATGGCGGTCGGTGGCGAAGCGGGCGTCGTCCTCGCCCACCAGGTCGCGGTGCACCGCGACCCGGCCCAGCAGGTCGGGGTGCGCCAGGTCGGCCCCGGTGTCGATCACGGCCACCGCCACGTCGCGCCCGGTGCTGCTGCGGTGGGCGCGTGCGGCGCCGGTTTCGGCGAAGGCCCGCTGCAGCGGCAGGTAGGGGTCGTTGTAGGCCGGCGGGGCGTCGTCGGGGGCGCTGTCCGCCGCGGTGGCCGGCGCCTGGGGCGCCGAGGCGTGCAGCGCGAAGTCCTGCAGCGGCTGCACCAGGCGCACCCGTGGGTCGGCGGCCAGGGCCTGCAGCAGCGCCTCGCGCGAGGCCTGCGGCGGCAGGCCGTACACCACGCAGTGCAGGCCCAGCGCGGGAATGGGCCAGGCGGCGGCGGGCCGCAGGCCGTGTTCGCGCTGCAGGTCCGCCAGCACGCCGGCCGCCCGCGCGCCCACCACGTAGCGCAGCGGCGGCGCGTAGGCCGGCAGGCTGCTGCCGGCGCGGCCGGGCACGCGCTGCACCGGGTTGTCGACCGCCAGCACGATGTAGTTGGCGCTGTCGGCGCGCATGCCGGCTTCGGGGTCGGCGGCTTGCGCCATCGCGGGCAGCGGCAGCACGATCAGCACGGCGGCCAGCGCCGCCGCCACCGCGCCGGCCACGGCGGCCAGCACGGCGACGTACCGCGGCCGCCAGCGGCCGGGACCGCTCACGGCGCAGGCCCCAGGGCCTCGGCCAGGCGCACGCCGGGCGCGGCGCGCAGGCGTGCCAGCACGTCGGGTGCGGGCGGCGAGGACGCGGTGCCGCGCGGCGCCAGCGCGTAGGCACCGGCGGCGTTCGGACCGTCGACCACGCGCAGCTGCGTCTCGTCCAGCAGGGCCTGCCAGCGCTGCATCGGCCAGGCCGGGTCGGGCACCACGCGGTAGCGGGCTTCGGCGGGCGCGGCCGC
>CBIHPZ010000473.1:0-3903 GCA_966211865.1 uncultured Aquabacterium sp. | reverse complement strand
CACGCTTCGTGGCTACCAGCACGTGAAGCACAGCCGCAACCCGGCGCATGCCTGGCTGCGCGAGCAGCTGCTGGCGGTGGCGCCGCGGCTGCTCGGCACGCGCTGAAGGGCCCGTGCCCCGCTGTCCGCCACGCCCGCTCGCCTGTGCCGGCCCTGCGGCGCCGCGGGCTGGCGCGGCGTCATTTCACGAGCCGGTTCAGCCCTTCGGCGTCGAAGCGCTCGGTGCGGTGCGCGTCCTGCGGCACGCATTCGGCCGCGGGCAGCTCGCGCGCGCCGGACGACAGCGTCTCGATGGCCTGCCACAGCAGCGCGATCTGGTGCTCGTGGCTGGAGGCGTTGTCGATCAGGCCCTTCATGGCCTGCGCCACCGGGTCGTCGCCCTGCGTGACGCCGTAGGCCGAGAAGCCCATCTTCGCCGCCGCTTCCTCGCGCGCCGCGTCGGCCGACTTCTGCACGATGCGCGCCGGAATGCCCACCGCCGTGGCCCCGGCCGGCACCGGCTGCAGCAGCACCGCGTTGGAGCCGACGCGCGCGCCATCGCCCACGGTGAAGCCGCCCAGCACCTTGGCGCCGGCACTGACGATGACGCCCCGCCCCAGCGTGGGGTGGCGCTTGGTGCCGCGGCCCAGTGACGTGCCGCCCAGGGTCACGCCCTGGTAGATGGTGCATTCGTCGCCGACCTCGGCCGTCTCGCCGATGACGACGCCCATGCCGTGGTCGATGAACACGCGGCGGCCGATGGTGGCGCCGGGGTGGATCTCGATGCCGCTGAAGAAGCGGCCCAGGTGCGACAGGAAGCGCCCGGTCCACTTGAAGCCGGCGTTCCAGGCGCGGTGCGCCAGGCGGTGCCAGATCAGCGCATGCAGGCCCGGGTAACAGGTGAGCACCTCCCAGGTCGAGCGCGCGGCGGGGTCGCGCTCACGGATGCAGGCGATGTCTTCACGAAGGCGGTTGAACATGCGGCTCGTCCCGGAGGAAATGCTGGACCGGTGGCCGGCCAGTGTATGCGGCGCGTCATGCCCCTGTGCACGTGGCGTCGTCGCCAGGCGGGGTAGAAGGCCCCCCGGTTTCCGGTGTCCTGCTGACGGACCGGGCCGCGTGCGCGGCCTGTGGCGAAGCCGCCGACGTGGCCACGGCCCGCGCAATGCCCCGCAGGATGTGCACCTCCTCGCGGGTCAGCGCGGCGCGGTTCAGCAGCTGCTGCAGGCGCGGCATCAGGCGCTTGGGCGCGGCGGGATCCAGGAAACCGATCTGCTCCAGCGTGGCCTGCCAGTGCTGCAAGGCGCCCAGGGCTTCGGGCAGGCTGGCGCGCTCGACCTCCGGCGTGCGTGGCGTCACGCTGAAGCCGCCCAGCGCCTGCCGCCATTCATAGGCGATGAGCTGCACGGCCTGCGCGAGGTTCAGCGAGCCGTAGTCGGGGTGGGTGGGAATGCTCAGGCAGGCATGGCAGCGCCACACGTCCTCGTTGGCCAGGCCATAGCGCTCGCTGCCGAAGACGAAGGCCACCGGCTGGGCATCGGCCGCCAGCGCCGGGAAATGTTCGCGCGGGGCGAAAGTGGGCGGGCCGAAATCGCGCGGCGTCATCGCGGTGGCGCAGGCCACCGTGATGCCGTCCAGCGCCTCGGCCAGCGTGGGCACGATGCGGGCGCGCGTCAGCACGTCGGCCGCGCCGCTGGCCATCGCCACCGTGTCCTCGTGGCTCAGCACGTCGGCGAAGCGCGGCTGCACCAGCACCAGGTCGCCGAAGCCCATCACCTTGATGGCGCGCGCGGCGGCGCCCACGTTGCCGGGGTGGCTGGTGTGCATCAGCACGAAGCGCGTGCTGGGGTGGGTGGGGAGGGTCGGTTCCAGAGGCATCGGTCACGCAGGCGCGGGGGTCGGAATACGCGGGTGGGCGTGGCCGCACGGCTAAAATCGCCGGCTTCGCCGCGTCAGCCATTGTCGCCGGCCGCTCTTTCTCCCCCGCCGCCCCTTCCAGCGCCCCGCCGTTTCCAGGCGTGGCGTGCATCCCGCCTCAGGACCCGTCCCATGTCGCAATCACTGCACCCGATGCTCAACATCGCCATCAAGGCCGCTCGCGCCGCCGGGGCGATCATCAACCGGGGCTCGCAAGACCTGGACATCCTGAAGATCTCGCACAAGGGGCCCAACGACTTCGTCTCCGAAGTCGACCAGGCGGCCGAGGCCGTCATCATCGAGACCCTGCTGCAGGCCTACCCGCAGCACGGCATCCTGGCCGAGGAATCGGGGCGCGAGCACGGCGCCAAGCACAGCGAGTTCGTCTGGATCATCGACCCGCTGGACGGCACCACCAACTTCCTGCATGGCTTCCCGGTGTACGCGGTGTCGATCGCGCTGGCGTTCCGCGGCCAGGTGCAGCAGGCGGTGGTGTACGACCCCACGCGCAACGACCTCTTCTACGCCTCGCGCGGGCGCGGCGCCTACCTGAACGACCGGCGCCTGCGCGTCAGCAAGCGCACGCGGCTGTCCGATTCGCTGATCGGCACCGGCTTTCCGTTCCGCCGCGGCGACAGCTTCCAGCGCTACGTGAAGATGTTCGAGACCGTGATGCAGAACTGCGCCGGCGTGCGCCGCCCCGGCGCGGCCGCTCTGGATCTCTGTTATGTGGCGGCCGGCTGGTACGACGGCTTCTTCGAAACCGGCCTCAACCCGTGGGACATGGCGGCCGGCTCGCTGATGATCACCGAGGCCGGCGGCCTGGTCGGCAACTTCACCGGCGAGGCCGATTTCCTCTACCAGCGCGAGGTGGTGGCGGGCAACCCGAAGGTGTATGCCCAGCTGGTCACGCTGCTGGCGCCGCACACCCGCGTGATCAAGGCCGACGAGGCCACCGAGACCGCCGCCGCCACCGCCGACGGCTCCGACATCGTGGCCGCCGCACTGGCCGCCACGCAGCAGGCCGAAGGCGGCGCGCCGGCGGCCGATGCGCCTGCTGCGGAAGCCGTGCGCGAACGCAAGCCGGTGCGCATCCGCAAGGTGGAAAAGCCCGCCGACGAGGCGGCGGCCGATGGCGCGTCCCCCGCGTCCCCACGTGGCCCGGCACCGGCCGACCGTGCAGCGCGCGGCGCCGCACCGGCCCGCCGCGGCCCGCCGGCACAGCGCAGCGGTGGCCCCGGCCACGCCGCGCCGCCAGTGCGCCGCGGCCCGCCAAAGCCGCGCGGGTAAACGTTGGCTGGGCGGCTGGCCGGGCACCCTGTAGGGACACTCCGACACGCCGCGCGCGGCGCCGTCCGACGGCCCGAACCCGTGCCCGCTGGCACCGCGCACGCGCTGGGCTGCCTAAGGTTGGCGCATCGTCCAACCCTCCTGGAGCAGTCCACATGAACACCTTGCGTCGTTGGCCCGTCGCCGTCCTCGTTGCCGCTGGCGCGGCCCTGGGCGGATGTGCATCCACCAGCTCCGTGTCCGAGGCGCCGATCGGCAGCAGCGGCTACGGCTCGTCGTACAGCAGCGGCTATGGCCGCGTGCAAAGCATCGACGTGGTGGAAGCCCACAACCGCGGCCCGGGCGCCGGCGCGGTGCTGGGCGCGGTCATCGGCGGCGTGATCGGCAACCAGATCGGCAGCGGCACCGGCCGTGCAGCCGCCACGGGCGCCGGCGTGGTCGGCGGGGCGCTGATCGGCAACCACCTGCAGAAGCGCAACGAGAGCGACGTCTACCGCGTCAGCGTGCGCATGGACAACGGCGAGCGCCGCACCTTCGACTACCAGCGCATCGACGACCTGCGCGTCGGCGACCGCGTGCGCATCGAGAACAACCAGATCTACATGGGCTGACCGAAGCCCGCCCGAGCCGCCCGGGCGGGCCGGCTGCCCGGCCTGCACGCACCGCCCCGCGATGCAGGCCGCCACCAGGCAGCACCCTGCCCGGCCGCACGCCGAC
>CBIHPZ010000472.1:0-3915 GCA_966211865.1 uncultured Aquabacterium sp. | reverse complement strand
CCCGCGCCTTGCAGGACAGCAGCGCGGCGATGCAGCAGCACGCCGGGCCCGCCAAGCCAGCCCCGGCCCGCGCCAGCCAGGGCGCCAAGACCGCCGACCGGGGCGAGCCGCGCGCCGGCCACCCTGGGACGGCCGATCGCCCGCACGGCGCGGGCGGCGGTGCCGCCAAGCTGCCGGGTACCGACCCGAGAACCGACGGCGCGACGCGCACGGCCTCGGGCCGCCCCGGGCTGCGCCGTGGCACGGCCCAGGGCGACGCCAGCGAGCCGGCGGATGCGTCCTCCGTGGCCGCGGCCCTCGCCGCCGCCACGCCTTCAGCAGACCCGACGACACCCTCCTCGGCCGCCCTGGCGGTCACGCCCACGGTGCCCTCCGCTGCCGCAACCCCTGCCACCGGCGCCGCACCCGCGGCTGAGGTCGCCGCCGACACGGCCGGCCGCGGCAACCCCACGGTGTCGGCCATCGACCGCACCGCAGGCGGACTGCCTCCCGCCCACGCGTCCACACGCCCCGCCCCCGCAGCGGCCCATGCCGGATCCCCCGCGGCAGGCACCGACGCACCGCCCGAGGCCGCCGCTGAGGCCGGCACCGGCGCCGCGCAGGCCGCGGACAACGCCAGCGCTGCGGCAGCAGCGACAGCAACAACCGCCACGGCCACCGAGAACCGCGTCACCCGCGGCGCGACGCCTGGGGAGGAGGCCGCAGAGGCCGCTCCACCATCGGGGTCCGCGGGCCAGCCCATCACGCCGCCGGCCGGGGCGCTGCCCATCCCGGTTCCGATGGCCACCAACCTGCCGCCGCAGGCCGGCGGCCCTGCGCCGGCGGCCCGCGCCGAAGCGGCACGCCGCATCTCGTCCACGGCCGTCTCGGCCGGTACCGCTGCCGACGTGCGCGAAGAGCGGACCGACGCCAAGGCCGATGGCCCGACCACCGTTGCCGGTGCAAGCAACACCGCCTTGCCGAACGCCGCGGAGGCGCGCAGCACCCGGGCGGCGACGGGCGACGGCAACCGCAGCGCCCCACGCGGCAAGTCCGTCAACGGCGCCGGCGCCGATCCCAGCGGCGGCGCGGACGCAGCGCCGGTCGGCACCAGCGCCACCGCCGGCACCACCACGGGCCCCGCCACCAGCGCCATCGCGCCTTCGGCCCCCACCGCAGCGCCCCGCTTCGCCGAGCACCTGCAGGCGGCGCAGGCCGCGGCGCCCGTGGCCGCGCCCCACGCCGCCGAAGCCAGCGCGCCGTCCCCTGCGGCCCATGCCCACCTGCGCCCTGCGCTGGCCAGCCCTGATTTCCCGCCCGCGCTCGGCGCGCAGGTCAGCCTGTTCGCCCGCCACGGCGTCGAGCGCGCCACCATCGAGATCAACCCGCCCGAGATGGGCCCGATCTCCGTGCAGATCGCCCTCGACGGCAACGCCGCGCGGGTCGACTTCCTGGCCGATGCCGCGGCCACCCGCCAGGCCATCGAATCCGCCCTGCCCACGCTGGCCAGCTCGTTGCGCGAGTCGGGCCTGACCTTGACCGGCGGTGGCGTGTTCCAGCAGCCGCAGTCCTCGGCCGGACAGGCCGGCCAGGGCGGATCCGGCCAGCCCGGGCAGGGCCACCCGGGCGGCCGGGCCGGCACCGGCGCGGACGACAAGCTGAACGCGGGCCCCGCCACCGTGCTGCGTACCACCGCGCAGCGCGGCCTGGTCGACCTGGTTGCCTGACGGCGCGCCGGAAACCCCTCGCCCGCCCCCGCCGGCCTCGCCCGCACGGCGCGGCCGGCCTGGCCTGCCTCGGGGCCAGGCCAGGCGGTCCGCATTACCGGCCGCTTTCCCCCGCTATTCCCGCCATCGCCGGCGGGCCCCTCTCCGAATAATGGCTGGCAACGAGTGCTCGCTCGCGCCCTTTCGGAGACCGCATGTCCACCGCCACCGCCGACGCCGCTGATGCCCCCGCCCCCAAGGCCGGCGGCAAGAAGAAGCTGATCATCATCATTGCCGCGGCGCTGATCCTGCTGCTGGCCGGCGGCGGCACGGCGCTCTTCATGCTGAAGAAGAAGGCCGCCGCGGCCGAGGAAGAGGCGCTGGAGGAAGACGGCAAGCCCGTCGCCGAGGCCAAGCACGACCAGCACGACGAGAAGAAGCTGCCGCCCATCTTCGTGCCGCTGGACCCCTTCACCGTGAACCTGGCCGACCGCGACGCCGAGCGCTATGCCCAGATCGGCCTCACGCTGGAGATCGACGACGCCAAGGTCGGCGACCAGCTGAAGCTCTACATGCCGGCCATCCGCAACAACATCCTGATGCTGCTGGCGCACAAGACCGCCGGCGAGCTGCTGACGCGCGAAGGCAAGCTGCTGCTGGCGCAGGAAGTGCGCCGCGAGACCATGCTGCCGCTGGGCATCAACATGCCGCTGGACGATGAAGCGCCGGAAGGCGCGGCGAAGAAGGGCAAGAAGGCGAGCAAGAAGAAACCCGTCGTGTACCCCGTCAAGGCGGTGCACTTCGCCAACATCATCATTCAATAACGGCTGTTCGACGCGTCCCACCCAGGACCCCGCATGAACCAGCAGATCCTTTCGCAAGACGAAGTCGACGCCCTGCTGCAGGGCATCACCGGCGAGAGCCAGAAGCTCGAGCAGGAAGATGCGCCCACCGGCGGCATTCGCGACTACGACCTCGCCAGCCAGGAACGCATCGTTCGTGGGCGCATGCCCACGATGGAAATCATCAACGAGCGGTTTGCGCGCAACATCCGCATCGGCCTCTTCAACCTGATCCGCAAGAGCCCGGAAGTCGCCATCGGCGGCATCAAGGTGCAGAAGTACAGCGCCTTCCTGCGCGAGATCGTGGTGCCGACGAACTTCAACATCGTCTCGGTGCGGCCACTGCGCGGCTCGGGGCTGATCGTCTGCGACCCGACGCTCGTTTTCGCCGTTATCGACGCGCTCTTCGGCGGTGCCGGCAAGTTCCACACCCGCATCGAAGGCCGCGACTTCTCGCCCACCGAGCAGCGCGTGATCCTGCGCCTGGTCGAATGCATCATCGCCGAGTACAAGAAGGCCTGGACCGGCATCTACCCGGTGGAGATGGAGTACCAGCGCTCGGAGATGCAGCCGCAGTTCGCCAACATCGCCACGCCCTCCGAGATCGTCGTCGCCACCAGCTTCACGCTGGAAATCGGCGAGACCAGCGGCACGGTCCACTTCTGCATTCCCTACTCCACGCTGGAGCCCATCCGCGACGTGCTGTACAGCACCATGCAGGGCGACTCCAGCGAACCCGACCGCCGCTGGGTGAAGCTCTTGAAGCAGCAGATCCAGGCGGCCGACGTGAAGCTGGTGGCCGAGCTCGCCACCGCCACCGCCACCATCGAGCAGCTGCTGGCCTTCAAGCCCGGCGACTTCATCGAGCTGGACCTGAGCCCGATGATCCAGGCCAAGATCGACGGCGTGCCGGTGTTCGACTGCCACTACGGCACGTCCAATGGACGTTATGCCATCAAGATCGACAAACTGTTGACCAGCACCCCCGCGGGCTGGCTGGGAGAGAGCAATGAGTGAACCGCAGATGTCCGAAGAGGACCGCATGGCCGCCGAATGGGCGGCCGCGCTGGCGGAGGCCAAGCCGGCCGATTCCGGCGACATGAACAGCGCGCTGGAAAGCGTCGCGCAGGCGTCCTTCACCAACTTCGCGCCCACGGGCGTGCAGACCGGTGCCGGCAACGACCTGAACATGATCCTGGACATCCCCGTCCAGCTGACCGTGGAACTGGGCCGCACCAAGATCCCCATCAAGCACATCCTGCAACTGGCGCAGGGCTCGGTGGTGGAACTGGAAGCGCTGGCCGGCGAGCCGATGGACGTGCTGGTCAACGGTTACCTGATCGCGCAGGGCGAGGTGGTGGTGGTGAACGACAAGTTCGGCATCCGCC
>CBIHPZ010000471.1:0-3925 GCA_966211865.1 uncultured Aquabacterium sp. | reverse complement strand
CCATGATGGCGCGGTGGCCCCAGGGCTCGCCGACGCAGAAGCCGTCCATGTTGCCCACGCGCATGTTGGCCACCATCTGCGGGGGCGGAACGGTGATGGCCTTGGCGTCCTTGAAGGGGTTGATGCCCGCGCTGGCCAGCCAGTAGTAGATCCACATCGCGTGCGTGCCGGTGGGGAAGGTCTGCGCGAAGGTGTACTCGCGCTTCTCGGCCGCCATCACCTTGGCCAGCGACGGGCCGTCGACCGCGCCCTTGTCGGCCAGCTTCTTCGACAGCGTGATGGCCTGGCCGTTGTTGTTGAGCGTCATCAGCACGGCCATGTCCTTCTTCGGGCCGGCAATGCCCAGGTGCACGCCATAGACCAGCCCATACAACACGTGGGCCATGTCCAATTCGCCATTCACCAGCTTGTCGCGCACGCCGGCCCAGGAGGCTTCCTTGGTGGGGATGATCTTGACGCCGTACTTCTTGTCGAAGCCCAGCACCGAGGCCATCACGACGCTGGCGCAATCGGTGAGCGGAATGAAGCCGATGCGGACTTCTTCCTTCTCGGGCTTGTCCGAGCCCTGCGCATACACCGCGGCCTGCAGGCCGGGAATCATGCCGGTGGCGCCCGCGGTGGCGGCGGTCGCGGCGGCGGCCTTGATGATGCTGCGGCGTCCCATGTCGATCGTGTCCTTCGTGGTCAGGTGGGCCTCGGGGGCTGACGGCTGGTGGGGCATCTGGCTCTTTCGGGTGCTGAAAAAAGAAAAGGCGTCCTCACCGTGCAACCGTTCGGTTGCGGGTGGGGACGCCATCGTCCTGGTCGGTCACTGTTCAACGCTGAGCAGTGGCGGCCTGTGTTGGGAAGATCGCCGTTGACCTTCTTGCATTGGCATTACGCAATCGCTGTGCCAACCGGATGGGCCGCTTCAGCTTGCTGCGTTGCACCAAACGAGTGATTCGGCGCCTGTTTGTCGTGCCCTCGGTTCAGGCCGGCGCACCGTGAGTGGAATCCGGTGTGGGTTGAATCAGCCCAGCAATTCGGCCGCGTCCAGCATGCGCTGCGCAAGGTCGGCGATCTTCAGGCCCTTGTCCATCGCGGTCTTGCGCAGGCGTGCGTAGGCCTCTTCCTCGCTGAGGTTCTGGCGCTTCATCAAGAGGCCCTTGGCGCGGTCGATCAGCTTGCGTTCGCTCAATTGGCTGCGCGCATCGGCCAGCTCGCGGCGCATCGATTCCTCGACCTGGAAGCGCGCCATCGCGACATCGAGCACCGGCTTCACGCGCGCCGGCGCCAGGCCGGCCACCACGTACGCGGTGACGCCGGCCGCGATGGCGTCCTTCACGTGCGTGGTGTCGTCGTCGTTGGTGAAGAGCACGATCGGGCGGCGCGCATCGCGCGTGGCCATCACCACGTGCTCCAGCGTGTCGCGGGCCTGGCTTTCGGCGTCGACGATGATCAGGTCCGGCTGGATCTGCGCCAGGCGGTCGGGCAGGAACATGTCCGAGGGCAGCACCGCCACGATGTTGTAGCCGCCTTCCAGCAGCCCGATGCGCAGGCTGCGCGAACGCTCCGCGGCGCCCCAGGCCTCGGCGTCGTCTTCCGGTCCCGGGGTCAGCGACTCCGGGGCGATGATGACGATGCGCAGCGCGGCAGCGGGTTCAGCCATGGCGGGGGCGTGAGCAACATCCGAGCCAAGGCCGCGGCATGGTGCCTTGATGCGCCAAGCCGGTGCGCAAAAGTGCCGCCACTACACTTCGGCGCCATGAACGTGCTCGGCATCGAATCCTCCTGCGACGAGACCGGCGTGGCGCTGGTGTCGACGCGGGGCGCGGGCGTGCCCACGCTGCGCGCGCATGCGTTGCACAGCCAGGTGCAGATGCACGAAGCCTATGGCGGCGTGGTGCCCGAACTGGCCTCGCGCGACCACATCCGACGGGTGCTGCCGCTGGCGCGCGAGGTGCTGGCTGCCGCCGGCGCGGAGCTGAAGGACATCGACGTGGTGGCCTACACCCGCGGCCCCGGCCTGGCGGGCGCGCTGCTGGTGGGCGCCGGCGTGGCCTGCGCGCTGGCCGCGGCACTGAACCGGCCCACGCTGGGGGTTCACCATCTGGAAGGCCACCTGCTGTCGCCCTTCCTCTCGGCCGACCCGCCGCAATTTCCCTTCGTCGCGCTGCTGGTGTCGGGTGGCCACACGCAGCTGATGCGGGTGGATGGCGTGGGCCGCTACGAGCTGCTGGGCGAGACCATCGACGACGCTGCCGGCGAGGCCTTCGACAAGTCCGCCAAGCTGCTGGGATTGGGCTATCCCGGCGGGCCCGCCTTGTCGAAGCTGGCCAGCCAGGGCAGGGCGGATGCGTTCGCCTTGCCGCGCCCGCTGCTGCACAGCCCCGATCTCGACTTCTCCTTCGCCGGCCTGAAGACGGCGGTGATGACGCAGCACAAGCGCCTGGGTCCGGCACCCGACGCGGCGCAGCGTGCCGACCTGGCGGCGTCCACGCAGGCCGCGATCGTCGAGGTGCTGGTGAAGAAGTCGCTGAAGGCCTTGAAGCAGACCGGCCTCAAGCGCCTGGTGGTGTCCGGCGGCGTCGGCGCCAACAGCCTGCTGCGCCAACAGCTGAATGACGCGGCCATGAAGCGCGGCCTGCGCGTCCACTACCCCGAGCTGGCGCTGTGCACCGACAACGGCGCGATGATCGCGCTGGCCGCCGCGATGCGGCTGCAGGCCGGGGCTTCCTTGGCCGCCAACGACTACGCCTTCGACGTGCGCCCGCGCTGGCCGCTCGACCAGATCGCCTGATCCTCCCTTCATCTCCATCTGCTCCATGAAGTTCGTTCGCTTGTCGCGGCGCGGCCTCGCCGCCCTGGCCTGTGCGGCCGCCGCCTCGTTCATCCCGGTGGCCCGTGCCGCCGACGAGCCGATCCGCATCGGCCTGATCGAAGGCCTGTCCGGTCCGTTCGCCAACGCCGGCGAGGCCGTGTTCCGCAACCTGCACTGGGCGGTGGAGCGTGTGAACCAGCGCGGTGGCGTCAAGCTGCCCGGCGGCGCGCGCAAGCTGGAGCTGGTGCGCCTGGACAGCAAGGGCTCGGCCGACGAGGCGCTCACCGTGCTGCGCAGCGCGCTGGACCAGCGCATCGGCTACGTGATGCAGGGCAACAGCTCGGCGGTGGCCGCCGCCATCATCGACGCGCTGAACAAGCACAACGAACGCGAGCCCGCGCGCCGAGCCGTGTTCCTGAACTACTCGGCCGTCGACCCCGCGCTGACGAACGAGCGCTGCAGCTTCTGGCACTTCCGCTTCGATGCGCACGCCGACATGCGCCTGTCCGCGCTGATGGACGTGCTGAAGGACGACCGCGGCGTGAAGAAGGCGTACCTCATCGGCCAGGACTACAGCTTCGGCCAGTACGTGGTGAAGCAGTCGCGTTCGATGATCGAGGCGCGGCGGCCGGACATCGAGATCGTGGGTGAAGAGCTGCACCCGATGGGCCGCGTGAAGGACTTCCTGCCCTATGCCACCAAGATCCGCGCCAGCGGCGCGCAGGCAGTGGTCACCGGCAACTGGGGCAACGACCTGACCCTGCTGGTCAAGGCCGTGCGCGACCTGGGACTGCCGGTCAAGTTCTACACGTTCTACGGCAATGCACTGGGCGTGCCCGCCACGCTGGGTGACGCGGGCGTGGGCTCGGTGCTGGCGGTGGCCGAATGGCATCCGAACCTCGGCAATGCGGCGTCGGACGCACTGGTCGCCGGCTTCCGCCAGCGCTACCCCGATCCGAAGGACGACTACCTGCACGCGCGCATGCAGGCCATGGTCGAGCTGCTGGCGCAGGCCATGGAGCGCGCGAAGACGGCCGACCCGACCGCGGTGGCGAAAGCGATGGAAGGCCTGAAGCTGGACGCCAAGGCGCTGGGCGGCGTGCACGAGGGCTGGATGCGCGCCGA
>CBIHPZ010000470.1:0-3932 GCA_966211865.1 uncultured Aquabacterium sp. | reverse complement strand
GCCGACGGCCTGGTGCCCGCCGGCCGCTGGGGCCAGCCGCAGGACGTGGCGCGGGCGGTGGCCGCGCTGGCGGGCGGAGACTTCGGCTTCGCCACCGGCTCGGTGCTGAATGTCGATGGCGCGCTGGCCATTCCGAGGCTCTGAACGTGAAGAACGACTACGACTACATCATCACCGGCGGCGGTTCGGCCGGCTGCGTGCTGGCCAACCGACTCAGTGCCGACCCGTCCGTCAGCGTGCTGCTGCTGGAAGCCGGCGGCGCGGACACGCACCCCTTCTTCCACTGGCCCGCCGGCTTCGCGAAGATGACCAAGGGCATCGGCTCCTGGGGCTGGCACACGGTGCCGCAGCGGCACCTGAAGAACCGGGTGCTTCGCTTCACGCAGGCCCGGGTCATCGGCGGCGGCTCGTCCATCAACGCGCAGATCTACACCCGCGGCGTGCCGGCCGACTACGACGACTGGGTGCGCGAATGCGGCGCCACCGGATGGTCGTACGCCGACGTGCTGCCGTACTTCAAGCGCTCCGAGGACAACCAGCGTTATTGCAACGAGTACCACGCCTACGGCGGGCCACTGGGCGTGTCCAACCCCATCAGCCCGCTGCCGATCTGCGAGGCCTTCTTCCAGGCCGGGCAGGAGCTGGGCATCCCTTTCAACGCCGACTTCAACGGCGCGCGGCAGGAGGGCCTGGGCTACTACCAGCTCACGCAGCGGGATGCACGTCGCTCGTCGGCGGCCATGGCCTTCATTGCGCCGGTGCGTGGGCGGCCGAACCTGACGGTGCTGCTGCAGGCGCAGGCCCTGCGCGTGACGCTGGAAGGGCGCCGCGCCACCGGCGTGGAGGTGTCGCTGCGCGGCAGCCGCACGCCCACGCTGCTGCGCGCGAACCGCGAGGTCATCGTCAGCTCCGGCGCCATCGGCTCGCCCAAGCTGCTGCTGCAGTCCGGCATCGGGCCGGCGGACCACCTGCAGGCGGTGGGCGTGGACTGTCGCCACGCACTGCCCGGCGTGGGCGGCAACCTGCAGGACCACCTGGACCTGTTCGTGATCGCCGAATGCACCGGCGAGCACACCTACGACCGCTACAACCGGCCGCACCACGCGGCCTGGGCCGGCCTGCAGTACCTGCTGCTGAAGAAAGGCCCGGTGGCCTCCAGCCTGTTCGAGACCGGGGGCTTCTGGTACGCCGACGGGCCGGGCCAGGCGCGTTCGCCGGACATCCAGTTCCACCTCGGCCTGGGATCGGGCATCGAGGCCGGCGTGGCCCGGCTGCGGCATGGCGGCGTCACGCTCAACAGCGCCTTCCTGCGGCCGCGCTCGCGCGGCACGGTGCGCCTGGCCAGCGCCGATCCCGCCGCCGCGCCGCTGATCGACCCCAACTACTGGGCCGACCCGCAGGACCGCGAGCAGGCGCTGAAGGGCCTGCGCCTGGCACGCGAAATACTCGGCCGGCCGGCGTTGAAGCGCTTCGTGCAGCGCGAGGTGCTGCCCGGCCCCGCGGTGCGCAGCGAGCAGGACCTGTTCGACTACGCCTGCGCCAACGCCAAGACCGACCACCACCCGGTGGGCACCTGCCGCATCGGCCCGGCCGACGATGCGGCCAGCGTGGTAACACCCGATTTACGCGTGATCGGGCTGGACGGCCTGCGCGTGGTGGACGCGTCGGTGATGCCGCTGGTTCCTTCCTGCAACACCAACGCCCCGACCATCATGGTCGCCGAGAAGGCGGCCGACCACGTGCTGGGCCGCCTGGCGCTGCAGCCGGCCCGGCCGGCGCAAGTGCGGCAGCGCGCGGCGCCGCCGGTCGCCAGCCCCGTGAACACCCAAGATTGAAGAAGACGATGCAGATCCGATTGCCCCAGCCCGATGGCTCGCTGAAGACCCTCCGCCTGAAGGCCGAGCCGATCCGGCCCGAGGGACCGGTGCGCCCCTTCAACCGCACCGTGTATGCCGCGGCGCACGTGGTGATCGACCCGCTGGGCACCGGCGACCCGTGGGACGCGCCGCCGAAGGTGGACTGGGACAGGACCCTGGCCTTCCGCGAGCACCTCTACCGGCTGGGCTTTCGGGTGGCCGAGGCCATGGACACCGCGCAGCGCGGCATGGGCGTGGACTGGCCGGTGGCGCGCGAGCTGATCCGCCGCAGCCTGCGCCACGCACGCGCCCTGGGGGGCGAACTGGCCTGTGGCGCCGGCACCGACCAGCTGGCGCCGGGCGCGGACGTGACGCTGGCCCAGGTCGAAGCGGCCTACCGCGAGCAGATCGACGCCGTGGAATCGGAAGGCGGCCGCGTGATCCTGATGGCCAGCCGCGCGCTGGCCCGCTGTGCCCGCGGGCCGGACGACTACCTGTCGCTGTACGGCCGCTTGCTCGACAGCGTGTCGCGCCCCGTGGTGCTGCACTGGCTGGGCGAGATGTTCGACCCCGCGCTGCGTGGCTACTGGGGCAGCACCGACATCGCGCAGGCGCTGGACACCGTGGCGGCGCTGATCGCCGCGCATGCCGACCGGGTCGAAGGCATCAAGGTCTCGCTGCTGGACGCGCGCTGGGAAATCGCGCTGCGCCGCCGCCTGCCCGCGGGCGTGAAGATGTACACCGGCGACGACTTCAACTACGCCGAGCTGATCGAGGGCGAGGGCGAAGGGCCGTTGCAACATTCGCACGGCCTGCTGGGCATCTTCGACCCGATCGCGCCCGTGGCGTCGGCGGCGCTGGCCGCGCTGGCGGACGGGGACAAAGCGCGTTATCGCGACCTGCTGCAGCCCACCGTCGCGCTGTCGCGCGAGATCTTCCGCGCGCCCACGCGGCACTACAAGGCGGGCGTCGTCTTCCTGGCCTGGCTCAACGGCCACCAGGACCATTTCTCGATGGCGGGCGGCGCGCAGTCCTCGCGCGGCGTTGCGCACTTTGCGCGCGTGTTCGAGCTGGCCGATGCCTGTGGTGCGCTGGCCGACCCCGAGCTGGCGGTGGGGCGCATGAAGCGCTACCTGTCCGTGGCCGCCGGCCTTGCCGATTGAGCGCGCGGGGGAACGAGGCCGTGATCCAACGCTCCACCGCCTGGCCGCGCCAGGTCGACCTGCTGGTCGACCTGTACGCCGAGGCCCTGGCCGCTGCCGACCCGATGAAGGTGCTGCCGCCGCACCTGCCACCGCCGCCGAAAGGCCGCACGGTGGTCGTGGGCGTCGGCAAGGCCGCGGCGGCCATGGCGCGTGCGGTGGAGGCGCACTGGCACGGGCCGCTGTCCGGCGTGGTGGTGGTGCCCGAAGGCGCGGCGCTGCCCACGCGCCATATCGCCGTGCACGAATCCAGCCACCCGGTGCCCGACGAGCGCAGCGTGGCCGGCGCCCAGCGCCTGCTGCAGGCGGTGCAGGGGCTGACGGCGGACGACCTGGTGCTGGCGCTGGTCTCGGGTGGCGGCTCGGCGCTGTGCGCGCTGCCGGCACCGGGACTGGCGCTAACCGACAAACAGCGCGTCACACGAGCGCTGCTGGAACGTGGCGCGACGATCGCCGAGATCAACACCGTGCGCCGCCACCTGTCGGCCATCAAGGGCGGACGGCTGGCGGCGCAGGCCTGGCCGGCACGCGTGCTGACGCTGGTGATCTCCGACGTGCCGGGGGACGACCCCGCGCTGGTGGCCTCGGGCCCGACGCTGCCGGACGAATCCACGTGCGCGGACGCCTGGAAACTGCTGCAGCGCTACGGCGCGGATGCGGAACTGCCGCCGCACGTGGGCCGGGCCCTTGCCGAGGGCGAGTGGGAATCGGTGAAGCCCGACGACCCGCGGCTGGCTGGGCACGAACGCCGCATCATCGCCAGCGCCTGGGACGGCCTGGCCGCCGCGGCGCGCCGCGCACAGGCACAGGGCCTGCCCTGCCATGTGCTGTCGGACGCGATGGAAGGCGAGGCGCGCGAGCTGGCCAAGGCGCA
>CBIHPZ010000469.1:0-3936 GCA_966211865.1 uncultured Aquabacterium sp. | reverse complement strand
TTCTTGCTCGAGGGCGAGTCCGTCACCACGCAGCACTACATCGCGGAGCGGTGAGGGAGCCGCGCTTTATGTGCGTTGCCGGAAATATCCCGGCCCGCGGCCATGGTGCGCGATGGCAAAAGAATGCTGCGTCGGACAGTTCGGCTTCCGCCTCGGGCGAGAGGACATAGCTCACTTCAACGCGGCACGGACGCGCGCCACGGCATCCGGACCATCCACCCATTGCGCTTGTCCCTCGGCCACACGCGCTTCCCTGCGGTCGGCTTCATCGGACCAGGCCTGCGCCCAGTCGGGGTCGTGCCCCAGGCTGGCAAGAAGCCTGTCCACCAACCGGGACCTCTCGGCCTCTGGCAGGCTCAGCACCTCAGCTTCAAGCACGTCGATCGGGATCGTCATCACACACCTCTGCACGGCATTCCTTCAATAAGGATGCCACACGCTGGTTGCAGGCGGCAGCGGCCTATCATCGCCGGCTTCCCTCTCGTGGAGTCGCACATGACCTACACCGAGACCCGCCACCACGAGCTGCGCAAGACGCGGCTGCAGATGGTGGACGGCAGCCTGATCCTGAACCAGCGGCAGAGCGAAGGCGGCGTCAGCAGCCGCGTGTACCAAGGCGGCTACTGGGGCTTTGCCTCGGCGCCGAAGGGTGACGCGGCCACGCTGCAGCAGCAGGCCAGCCGCAACGCGCAGGCGATGGCGCGCTTCGGCCAACGCAGCGCCCATGCGCTGCCCGGCGGCGCTTACCGCGGCGAGCACCGCTTCCAGGGCAAGCCGCCCATCAGCACCGGCCAGGCGGCGGAACAGCTGGCGGCGCTGCATGCCCATTGCAAGCAGCGCTACCCGGGCCTGAAGTCCACCCGCTTCGTGCTGCTGGAGGAAGAGCACAGCAAGCGCCTGACGACCAGCGAGGGCGGCGAGTCGCTGTCCAGCATCCAGCGCGCCACCTGCCACCTGGTCATGGTCGGCGAGGACGCGAACGGCGCGCCGGTGGAGCTCTTCGAGCCGCTGTCGGTCAAGGGCGGCCTGGGGGACCTGGACCTGAGCGTGGAAGCGCTGGCGCCCACGCTGGACCACCTGCACGAGCACCTGCAGGCCAAGCGCCACGCCGTGGCGGCCGAAGGCGGCCTGCACACCGTGGTGATGGCGCCCGCGCTGGCCGGCATCCTGGCGCACGAGGCCATGGGCCACCCGTGCGAGGCGGACATCGTGCTGGGTGGCGCCGTAACGGCTGATCTGCTCGGCCAGCGCGTGGGCAGCGAATTGGTCACGATGGTCGACTACGCGCACAGCGTGAACGGCCGCGAGGCGCTGGTGCCGGTCTACGTCGACGACGAAGGCACGCCGGCGCGCGACGCGGTGCTGATCGAGCGCGGCATCCTGAAGGGCTACATGAGCAGCCGCGAGACCGCGGCCCGCCTCGGCATCGAACCCAGCGGCAGCGCGCGCGCCTTCGGTCCGCACGACGAGCCGCTGGTGCGCATGCGCAACACCGCCATCCTGCCCGGCACCAGCCGCTACGAGGACATGATCGCCGGCGTCGATTCCGGCTACCTGCTGTTGAAGACCGCCAACGGCCAGGCCGACTCCACCACCGAGTTCATGTTCGGCATCACGCTGGCCTACGAGATCCGCAATGGCCGCGTCGGCCGCGCCATCCGCGACACCACGCTGTCAGGCTCGGCCATCAAGGTGCTGCAGAGCGTCGACGCGGTGTCCGACGACATGCACTGGACCTGCGCCGGCTACTGCGGCAAGAAGCAGACGATGGTCGTGTCCATGGGCGGACCGGCCCTGCGCGCCCGCGCGCACCTGGGAGGCCAGTGATGAACGACACCCTGAGCCAGCACCTGCAAGACCGCGCCGAGCACGCGCTGCAACGGCTGCGTGCCGCCGGCTTCGACGCCGCACGCGCCGAGGCCACGGTGCAGCGCAGCACCGAGCTGAACATCGCCCACAACGAGCCCAGCCTGCTGCGCAGCACCGTGGTGGAAAAGCTGCTGCTGGCGGGGCTGGTCGACGGCCGCCTCGCCACCACGGAACTGAGCGACCTGGGTCCCGAAGCCGTCGAGTCCGCCGTGCAGGCCCTGCATGCCGACGCGCTGTCAGCGCCGCAGGACGAGGCCAACGCCATCTGCGCCGGCCAGGTGGCCGAGATCGCGCACGGCCCTCTGGAGCCCGACGAGGCGCTGATCGCCGACAAGGTGGCCGAGCTGCTGGCCTTCCGCGCCCGCGAGACGCCCACGATGATGCTGGAGGAGGGCCTGATCGCGCACCAGCGGCTGGACGCGCGCATGGTCAGCACCGGCGGCAGTGCCATCGGCCGCCGCATCGGCTGCTACCAGCTGGCGCTGATGGGCACGGCCAAGGAAGGCACGCAGGCCAGTTCCTTCAACTACACCGAGGGCCGTGCCGGCGAGTTGATCGCCGCGCCCATTGAGCGTTATGCCGGCATCGAGCAGGTGCTGCGCGACACCACGCGCCAGGTGCACACGCAGCCGCTGGCGGCCAAGTTCGTGGGCGACGTGGTGCTGATGCCCATGGCCGCGGCCAGCCTCTTCGGCTGGCTGCTGGGCCAGCTGGCCGATACGCAGCTGATCGCCGGCAGCTCGCTGTACCGCGAACGCGTGGGGCAGGGCATTGCGTCGCCGCTGCTGTCCTTGCGCAGCCGCTTCGACGCGCCGGGCGTCAGCGCCGTGTCCGCCGACGGCTGCGTGGCGACGCCGGTGGAGGTGCTGCGCGCGGGCCGCCTGCAATGCCTCACGCCCAGCCTCTACGCCAGCCGCAAGACCGGCCTGGCGCACGTGCCGGTGGCGGGCGAGGGCTGGGAGGTGCCGGCCGGCGAGACGCCGCTTGGCGACCTGGTGGCCGGCGTGCGGCACGGCGCGCTGGTCGGGCGCCTGTCGATGGGCAACCCGGCGCCGAACGGCGATTTCTCCGGCGTCATCAAGAACAGCTTCCTGCTGGAAGGCGGCCGCACCGGCCCGGCGCTGCGCGAGACCATGATCAGCGGCAACATCGCCCGCCTGCTGCAGGACGTGCAGGCGGTGAGCCAGGAGCGCATCGACACCGCCAGCTGGTGCCTGCCGTGGCTGCGCATCGGCGGGCTGCATTTCAGCTGAGCGGCCGCGGCCCACGGCGCGGGCTCGCCGCCGGCCGCTTCAGCTTTCGACGCCTTCGCTGAACACCACCCGCGCGCTTGTCTTCGGCACCAGGAACACGATGGCGAATGGCGTCTGGATCTGCACGTAATTGCCCGGCCAGTTCTTGCGCACCGTGTTCACGTGCATCACGCCGTCCTGCTGGGTCACCGATGCCAGGCGGATGGACTGGCCGGGGCTGAGGTCGCCGAACACGGCGATCAGCGAATAGCGGGAGAAGTCGAACTCCGGGCGCTTGGGCTCGGCCCCGCAAGTGGCCGGACTGTCGCAGGCGATCACCACGGACCGGCTCGTTGGGGTGTTCCAGAGCGTGGTCCATTCGGCATCCGACTGAACGACGCGCCCGCCCGCCGGCCACACCTTGGCCTGGATGGCGTCGCGGTCGGCCTGCCGCAATTCGGTCACCGGAACGTCCGCCGATTCCGGTGCGTCGTCGCCGCCACCACACGCGCTGAGCACCAGGCTCACGAACAGGGCCGATAGGAAGCTGCGCAAGGGAATCTCCTGAGATGGGGGAGCGCAGTGTCTGCAATGTGCGGAAACGGCTCAGTGATGGCCGTCACAGCGTGTGCGCCCATTGCCTTTTGCCCGCTGGCACTGGCCGATCTTTTCCCGTGCTAGTCGCAGTGCGGCACGTGCGGCGGACTGCCGGGCGGTTTCGAGCCCGTATGTCACCTGCATTGCGGAGAGCCGGGGGCCTTGGCGGTCGCGGAGCCCACCGTGGTGGTGAAGCGATGGGATACCCTCGCGCGCTTCCAAGACCAGGCCGAGCGCG
>CBIHPZ010000468.1:0-3951 GCA_966211865.1 uncultured Aquabacterium sp. | reverse complement strand
GTTGGCGATACAGCCGTTTTGTTCAAGCCGCGGCAGGGGCTGTTGAACAGAATTCTTCGCACGGCATCCACGTTCGGATCCGGTGCTTTTCAACCCCTCAGGAGATCGCCATGAACACCACCACCGCCACCACCGCCTGCCAATGCACCCGCTGCCCGGGCGCGACCTGCCGCTGCGGCTGCCAGAACGTGCAGGCCACGCCGTCGGCCGGCAGCGCGGCAGCAGCCTGCGCCTGCGGCCCGCAATGCGGCTGCACGGCCGCCGGCCAGGCCTGCGCATGTGGTCCGCGCCAGGGCTGACGCCATCAGCGCCTGACCTCAGGCCGGCGCCGACAGGCGCCGCCGCAGCCAGCGCATCACGGGGCCCAGCACCGGCAGCGTCTCGTACAGCTGGCCCGCCGCATCCCAATGGTCGTGGTGCAGCAGCACCCGGCCGGCGTCGTCGAAGCGCAGGTGCGTGGTGCCCAGGATCTGCTGCTCGCGGCCGTGGCCGCGGCGGAAATGGAAGGTCCACAGCAGGAAGCCGCTGCGCTCGCCGGCCTGCGCGTCCACCACCACGAAGCGCGGCGTGTCCAGCGTTTCGAACATGTGCTCGAAGACGCGGCGCAGCGGCCCCAGGCCGGTCACGTCGTTGAAGGGATCGATGAAGCGGGCGGACGGCGCGTAGAGCTCGCCCAGGCGGTCCAGCGTCTCGGGCGCCAGGCTTTCGTAGAACACCGCCAGGCGGGCCAGGCGCGGATCGGTCTCGAGGTTCAGCGGCGTCGGCATGGTGGCGAAGCCTACAGCCCGGTGGCGCGCCGCACCGCCAGCACGTAGGCGCGGTGCGGCAGCAGGCGCAGCAGCTTCAGCCACAGCGTGAAGCGCTTCGGGAAGTGGATGTCGAAGCGGCCGCGCGCCCAGCCGTCCAGGATGTGGCCGGCGGCGGCTTCGGGCGTCAGCAAGGCCGGCATGTGGAAGGTGTTGCCCGCCGTGAGCGGCGTGGCGACGAAGCCCGGGTTCACCACCGAGACGCCGATGCCGCTGCCGCGCAGGTCCAGGTACAGCGTGTCGGCCAGGTACTGCAGTGCGGCCTTGCCCGGGCCGTAGGCCAGGGCCTGCGGCAGGGCGCGCCAGCCGGCCACGCTGGCCACCAGGCTCAGGTGGCCGTGGCGCTGGCGGCGCAGCACCGGCAGCAGCGCGTCCAGCACGTGCAGCGCGCCGACGTAGTTGACCTGCAGGTGCGCCAGCGCCTCGTCCAGGTCGAAGCTGGCCGCTCTCATCGCGTGATAGCGGCCGGCGCAGTACATCACCAGGTCCACGCGGCCATGCTGCGCCAGCACCTGCCGCAGTGCGTCGGCCACGGCGGCGCGGTCGGTCACGTCCAGCGGCAGCGCGTGGCTGCCCGGGTGGCGTTGCGTGAAGGCCGCCAGCGGCGCCGCCTGCCGTGCCGAGACCACCACCGCCGCGCCGCGCGCGTGCAGCGCCGCGGCCGTGGCTTCGCCGATGCCGGACGAGGCACCGACGATCCACACCACGCGGCCGTGCCAGTTCGTCAGGGGCGGGTTGGGTGGCATGGCTCGTGGGGCAGAAGCGTCAGCCCTTGTGGAAGGACAGCACGATCTCGCCGACCCGCAGGCCGAACTTGCTCATCACCGCCTTGTTCAGCACGGTGCGCTCGTCGATGCGGATCATCCAGTCGTCGAAGTCGATGTCCCAGGTGCGGCCGCGCACCGGCACCTGCAGCGTGTAGCGCCAGTTGAAGGCCGAGCCGGACTCGCGGCCCGTCGCCTGGCCCACCACGTCGCTTGCGGTGCCGGTCCAGTGGCCGTCGGCGCCACGCTTCACCCGCCACACGCGCTGCTGGCGCTCGCCGTCGTCGTAGACGAAGGCCTCGTCCAGGGTGCCCTCGTCGCCGGTCCAGCTGCAGCGCATGGTGACGACGAAGCGGCGCAGCATGCGGCCGCCGCGGTCGCTGACCACGCCGTGCGCCACCACCGTGCCGTCGAAGTAATGGCGGAAGTCGAAGCGCGGCTGCTGGCTGGCGTGGTCGGCCAGGCTGGGGCCGGCGCAGCCCGACCACAGCGGCAGGGTGGCCAGGGCCAGGCCGCCCGCCAGCCAGCGGCGACGCGTCGATGGTGTGTTATGGGTCATGCCTCGGTTCTCCGTTCGTGTGCCTGCCAGCGCCACAGCAGCGCGGCGGCGGCCAGCTTCAGCACGCAGGGCAGGCCGACATAGGCCAGGGCCAGCACCCGAAGCGAATCGGCATCGCGTGCGCCCGGCGTGTAGCCGGCCCAGCCCAGCAGCGGCAGGGCCGCGCCGGCGGCCAGGCCCAGGTTGAGCTTGGTGGCCGCGGTCCACCAGCCGGCATACACGCCGGCGCCTTGCAGGCCGTGGGGCCCGCGCTGCACCACGCCGTTCAGCAGCGCGCCGGGCAGCGCCAGGTCGGCGCCCAGGGCAGCCCCGCTGGCGAGGCAGACCAGCAGGAAGGGCAGCGCGTCACCCGCTCCCAGGGCCGCGGCACCGGCAAAGGCCAGCACCGCCAGCAGCATGCCGGCCCGCCAGGCGGCGGCCAGCCCGGCGCGGCGCACCAGGGCCAGCCAGCCGGGCAGCGACAGCGCGGCCGCCGCGAAGTACGCGCCCAGGAAGGCCGGTGCCCACGCAGCGGCCTGCAGCCGGTCCTGCACGAAGAACAGCACCAGCGTGGCCGGCACGGCGCTGGCGATGCCGTTGAGCATGAAGACGCCCAGCAGGCCGCGGAAGCGGATGTCGCGCCACGGCGCGGACCAGGCGATGGTCGAGTCGTCGGGGGCGTCCTGGAGCGGCAAGGGGGCCGGGCTGCGGTGCAGCAGCCCCACGCCCACGGCCAGCGCCACCGCCAGCACCGCGCTGGTGGCGCCCAGCCCGGCCAGCGCCGGCAGCACGCTGGCCAGCAGCACGCCCACCAGGCCGGCGCCTTCGCGCCAGGCCACCACCTGCGCGCGCCGCGCCTCGCCGCCGCCCAGCCGCGTGCCCCAGGCCTGGTGCAGCACGGACAAGGTGCTGAAGGCCAGGCAGGTCAGCGGCAGCAGCACCAGCAGCCAGCCCAGCAGCGCCGCGTGGCCCGCCACGGCGGGAAAGAACAGCGCGGTGAAGGCCAGGGCCAGCACGGCCGCGGCGGCCTGGGCCCACTGCAGCACCCCGGCCCGGCCGGCCGCGAAGCGCCGGTCGACCGCCTGGCCGATGAAGGGATCGGCCGCCGCGTCCAGCAGCCGCGTGCCCAGCAGCACGCCGCCCAGCAGCGCCAGCGGCAGGCCGTGCTGCGTGGCGTAGTGGTGCGGCAGCGTCACGTACAGCGGCAGCGCCAGGAAGGCCAGCGGCAGGCCCAGCGCGCCGTAGGCCGCGAGCTGCTGCCGTGCAAAAGGCGCGGCCGCGTCAGGTGCCGCGGACGGCGTGGCCAGGCCGGAGCGGATGGCCATGCTCACCGCGCCGCCCCCAGCAGCTGCGCGCGCAGGCCCGGCTGCGAGGTGTGCGTGCCCAGCCACACGGCGTAGAAGCGGCGCGCGAAGAGCTGATCAGCCAACACGCCGGTGACGCGGCCATTGAAATGGAAGCGCGTGCCCTGCGCCGGGTCGTGCACGCCGGTCAGGCGGTCGCCGGGCGACACGTCGGGAAAGGCCGCGCGCATCGCGGCGCGCCAGGCGGCGGCCTCGGTCTCGGCGATGGGTCCGCCGCGGCGCATCTCGTCCAGCGCGCGGTCGGTGATGGCGCTGCCGTCGAGCCGGCGCAGGTAGCGCAGCTCCAGCGCAAAGGGATGGGATTCGAAGCGCTGGCCGTCGAACCCTTCGGTCGCCCACAGGCGCGCCTCGTACACCGCCAGGCCGAACCAGCGCAGCGTGCCCTGGCCGACCAGGCGTGCGCCGGGCAGCGCGCTGGCCACCTCGGCGGGTGGCGTGGTCGCGGACCGTGCGGCTGGCGCGCTCGCGGCCGGTGCGGC
>CBIHPZ010000467.1:0-3973 GCA_966211865.1 uncultured Aquabacterium sp. | reverse complement strand
CAGCCAGAAGCCCAGCACGGCGACGAGCAGCAGCACGGCCACCGCGCGCGCGCCGGTGCCGATGCCTTCACCCGGCTCGCCGCGCTTGCGGCCGCTGAGCATCGCGCGCACCAGGTTCTCGCGGTGCAGCCAGCTGCCCAGCAGCACGCCCGCCACGTGCACCGCCACCAGCGCGAGCATCAGGCTGGCCACCGCCTCGTGCGTCTCTTCCATCGCGTGCCCGCCGATCTGCTGCAGCGTGGCCCAGCCCGACAGCGCGGTCAACGCGGCCAGCGCCAGCAGCGCCAGGATGGCCCAGCCGCCGGCCGGGTTGTGGCCGACGTGGTGCTCGGCGCGGCCATGCAGCAGCGAGCGCACGTAGCGCGCCACCGCCGCGGGCCCGCGCACGAAATCGCTGAACAAGGCATGGCGGGTGCCCGCCACGCCCCACAGCAGGCGGAACACGACGAGCCCGGCCATCGTGTAGCCCAGGGTCACGTGCACCGGCAGCCAGCGGTCGCTCTCGGCGGTGAGCCAGGCGCCGGCGAAGCACAGCACCATCAACCAGTGGAAGACGCGCACCGGCGCGTCCCAGACGCGAATGCGTTGCGGGAGGGGGTCGTTCACGGGGATCTCCTGCGGCGCGGAGGGCGCGCCGTACGCCAGGGATCGTGGATGGGCCGGCTTATCCCAGTCTTAAGCGCACCGCCGGGGCCGCGGCGCGTGCAGCACTGTTGCGCCAGGTCAAGGACCGATGGCTGCTAACGCGCATCCAGCTCGGCCTGCTGCTGGGCCAGGTCGATGATGGCCTGGATGGATGCCCTGGCCTGCGGGCTGTTGTGCCAGCAGGTCGAGCCCATCATCCGCGAGATCTGCTGCGTGACGGCCGCGGCATCTTCCCCGGCCAGTTGCGCGAAGGACGACAACCCGATCTGCTCGAGGCGACCGATCACCGTGGCGCCCACGCCCTTCAGCGCCATCATCAGCGCCCGCTCCCTTGCTGAAAATCCCATTCAAACCAGCTTCCCGGCGAACTGCCGATCAAGATGCCAGCCCACGTGCCGGCAAAGCCGCCGCACTGTGGCATGGCCCTGCTGACACGCTGGTGTCAGCAGGCCAGGCGCCGGGCCGGATGTTCAGCGCCCCTTGGCGTTCATGTCCGCGGCCGCCTTGAACAAGGCCTTCAGCGCCTTCTCGTCAATCTTTCCACCTTCGGCAATGTCGATGGCGCGGCGCACGTTGCCTTCCAGGCTGGAATTGAACAGCTTCGCCGGATCGGGCAATGAAGCGCCCTTGGGAAAGGTCATCTTCACCGCCTTCTTGTAGCTTTCGCCGGTGCAGATGATGCCGTGGTGCGACCACACGGGATTGCTCCATTTCCATTCCTCGGTGACGCCCGGAATGGCCTCGTGCACCAGCGCGCGGATGCGCGACAGCACGTCGCCGCGCCAATCGCCCAATTCGGCAATGCGGGCGTCGATGTGCGCGGCGGCGGCCGGGTCGGTGGTGGTGGGGGGTGGGCTCTTCTTCATGGTGGGGCGGGTGGATTGGAGGTGGACGTTGCCACGTCTTTTGAACGTTACCGGTTTCAGCGCCGGGACTGGATCATCTTCCAGCCGTTGCCGGACGGGTCGCGGAACCCCGCGTCCACGTGGCCATAGCGGTCGATCGGCTCCTGGGTGAATTCGACGCCCAGCCCGCCCAGGCGGTCGTAGGCGGCGCGGCAATCGTCCACCACCAGCACCAGCGGCGGCATGGCGCCCTTGGCCACCATGGCGCGCAGGGTTTGCGCGGTGGCGGCGTCGTGCACCGGCGGGCCGGGCACGGCCAGGCCCAGCTGGAAGGAAGGCTGGTCGGGGTGCTGCACGGTCAGCCAGCGGTAGTCGCCATTGCGCACGTCGGTGTGCACGCGAAAACCCAGCTTGTTCACATAGAAGTCAATCGCCTCGTCCTGGTCGCGCACGTAGATGCCCACCACGTCAATGCCCTGGCTCATGTTCCGGTCTCCTGGTTGCGGTCGTCGATGGCCGCATTTGTAGCGTCCGCCTCGCGGCGGCGCTTCTCCGAAACTGCTGTGGTCAGGTGCGGCCGGTGCGCGGCGCTGACGATGCAGGCCGGCACGTGGCGCATCGGGTTGGCGGCGGCCTGGGCGCGTTCGCGCAGGTCGGTGGGCGACTCGCCGGTGATGTCCCGAAACGTGCGGCCGAAGGTGCCCAGGCTGGACCAGCCGGTCTGGAAGGCGATGTCGATGATGGGCTGGCCGGTGTCGCGCAGCAGCGCGGCGGCACGTTCGATGCGGCGCGTCAGCAGGTAGCGGTGCGGCGGCACGCCGAAGGCCTGCTTGAAGGAGCGCGCGAAGTGGGCTGGCGACACACCGCTGACCTCGGCGAGGCGGGCCACGGGCCAGGCCTCGTGCGAGGCCGCGTCCATGCGGTCTTTGGCGCGCAGCAGGCGGCGCAGCAGCTCGGGGTCCTGCGGCGCCGGCTCAGGGGCAGCCGGCTCGGCCGCAGGACGGGGACGGTGGGTGGCCATGGCCACCCACGGTAACCGATGCGCGCGGCCGCATCCGGCCGCGCGCCGGCGCAGGCTTACTCGTCCCGGCCGCCCATGATGCCCAGCAGGGCCAGCAGCGACTGGAAGACGTTGTAGAGGCTCAGGTACACGCCCAGCGTGGCGGTGATGTAGTTGGTCTCTTCACCGTTCTGCACGCGCTTCAGGTCGTACAGGATGAAGGCCGAGAAGATGCCGATGGCGAGCACGCACAGCGTGATCATCAGCGCGCTGGACTGCAGGAAGAAGTTCGCGATGCCGGCCACCATCAGCATGATGGCGCCGATGAAGAGGAATTTCCCCATCGACGACAGGTCGCGCTTGATGATGCTGGACAGCGTGGCCATGCCCAGGAAGATCAGGCCGGTGCCTGCGAAGGCCGTCATGATCAGCCCCGCGCCGTTGGCCAGGCCCAGCACCGCGCCCACCAGGCGCGACAGCATCAGCCCCATGAAGAAGGTGAAGGCCAGCAGCAGCGGCACGCCGGCCGCCGAGTTCTTGGCCTTCTCGATCGCGAACATGAAGCCGAAGGCGCCGGCGAAGAACACGATCATGCTGATGCCGGGCGACATGGCGCGCGCCAGCCCGGTGGACACGCCGATCCACGCGCCCAGCACCGTGGGCACCATGGACAGCGCGAGCAGCCAGTAGGTGTTGCGCAACACGCGGTTGCGGGTGGCGACGTCGGCCTGGCCGAGCATCGAGGGGTAGGACGAAACGTTCGGATTCATGGTGGTTCCTGGAAGCTGTGCGCTCGCCGCGGGCGCCGGGCATGCAGGGCATGAGGCGCGGACGCCGCGAAGGCGGCGAGCATGGGGGAGGGAACGACGGCCGGCGCGACAAGCGCCGCGGGACACCACAGGGCTGCTGCGAGAACGCCGCGCAAACGCGGCCGGCCGCTCAGGCGATGGCGGGCAGCGCGCGCGGAGGGCGCAGCGGAACGCTGGGATAGAGCCGGCGCCAGGAAGCCGCGCCGTGTGGACGCGGCGGCGCCATGGTGGCCGTGGGCGCGTGCGCGCCGGGATGGGCGAGGAACAGGGCCGGCAGGTCGGGCGCGCCTTCGGCGAGCGACTGGATCCAGGTTTCGGCCAGGGGTTCGGCCGGTGGCAGGGGATCGTGGTCCCCTGGCGTGGGCGCCGCTTCGTCAGCCTGCGCCGGCGCGGCGACCTGCGGGTGGCCTGACAGCTGCTGGTCGGCGGGAACGGACGCGTCTGGCACCGCCGCCGCCGCCGCGACCACCGCGCGCAGCGGCCCATGCCCGGCCAGGGCCGGCCAGTGGCCGGCGAGGCCGAAGACCAGGGCCAGCAGGAGGGCGAAGACGCGCGAGCGCATGGGGCGGATTCTAGAAGTGGGTCGGTGCTGCGGCGAACGGCGTGCCCGCAGGCCGCCTTGCCATGGACTGCAAGAATGCGGAATGGTTCGCCGCCGGCCCTTCATTGCCTCG
>CBIHPZ010000466.1:0-3976 GCA_966211865.1 uncultured Aquabacterium sp. | reverse complement strand
TCCAGCGCGGCATCGGTCTGGCGGCCGACGCCGGCGCCGCGCGGGTAGCGCACGGCCGCTGGCTGGTGGGCCTTGAAGGCGGTCGTCAGCGCCCGGCGGCACTCGGCCTCGTCGGCCGGCGTCAGCAGCGCCATGTTCGGGATGCAGCGCAGGTAGGCGATGTCGAAGGCGCCGGCGTGCGTGGCGCCGTCGGCACCGACGATGCCGGCGCGGTCGAGCGCGAAGGTGACGGGCAGGTTCTGGATCGCCACGTCGTGGATCAGCTGGTCGTAGCCGCGCTGCAGGAAGGTGGAGTAGATGGCCACCACCGGCTTCAGCCCTTCGCAGGCCAGGCCCGCGGCGAAGGTGACGGCATGCTGCTCGGCGATGCCCACGTCGTGGTAGCGCGCGGGGAAGCGCTTCTCGAACTCGACCATGCCGGAGCCTTCGCGCATGGCCGGCGTGATGGCCACCAGGCGCTGGTCGGCCGCGGCCATGTCGCACAGCCACTGGCCGAACACCTGCGTGAAGGTGGGCTTGGGCGCGGTGGCGGGCTTCTGCAGGCCCACCGCGGGGTCGAACTTCGACGGGCCGTGGTAGTTGACCGGGTCGGCCTCGGCCAGCTTGTAGCCGTAGCCCTTCTTGGTGACCACGTGCAGGAACTGCGGGCCCTTGGCCTGGCGCAGGTTCTCCAGCGTGGGGATCAGCGAATCGAGGTCGTGGCCGTCGATCGGGCCGACGTAGGTGAAGCCCAGTTCCTCGAAGATGGCGCCGGGCACCACCATGCCCTTGGTGTGCTCCTCGAAGCGCTTGGCGAACTCGTACAGCGGGGTGCCCTTCAGCACGCTCTTCGCACCCTCGCGCACCGAGTTGTAGGCCTTGCCGCTCATCAGCCGCGCCAGGTGCTTGTTCAGCGCGCCCACCGGCGGCGAGATCGACATGTCGTTGTCGTTCAGCACCACCAGGATGTCGGCCGGGCCCACGCCGTGCGGCGCGCCGCCGTGGTTCAGCGCCTCGAAGGCCATGCCCCCGGTGAGCGCGCTGTCGCCGATGACGGCCGCGACGCGGCGGTTCTCGCCCTTCAGCTTGGCGGCCTGCGCCATGCCGAGCGCCGCCGAGATCGAGGTGGACGAATGCCCCGTGCCGAAGGTGTCGAACGGGCTTTCGTCGCGGCGCGGGAAGCCGGACAGCCCGCCCAATTGCCGCAGCGACGCCATGCGCTCGCGCCGGCCGGTGAGGATCTTGTGCGGGTAGGTCTGGTGGCCCACGTCCCAGACGATGCGGTCGTTGGGCGTGTCGAAGACGTAGTGCAGCGCGATGGTCAGTTCCACCGTGCCGAGGTTGGACGAGAGGTGCCCGCCGGTCTTGCTGACGCTGTCCAGCACGAACTGGCGCAGCTCCACCGCCAGGGTGCGCAGCTCGGCGCGGGACAGGCGGCGCAGGTCGGCCGGGCTGTCGATGGTGTTCAGCAGGGAGTTGCTCACGGGGTGTCCCTCCGGGCCTCTGCCGCGCACGGCGGCGCAGCGATGCCCATCAATGTTCGCGGTCGACCACCATGTCGGCCAGCAGCTTCAGGTGCTCGCGGTCGGGCAGGCCGCTGCGCTGCAGCGCGTCCAGCGCCTGGGCGTGCAGCCGCTTGGCCTCGGCCCGCGCGGCCTCGAGGCCGAGCACGCTGACGTAGGTGGGCTTGTCCTGCTCCTGGTCCTTGCCGGCGGTCTTGCCGAGCTTGTCGGAGGCCTGGGTCACGTCGAGGATGTCGTCGACGACCTGGAAGGCGACGCCGATCGCATCGCCGTAGTCGGCCAGCGCGGCCCATTGCGCCGCGGTGGTGGTGCCGGTGGCCGCGCCCATCAGCACGCTGGATTGCAGCAGCGCGCCGGTCTTGCGGTGGTGCATGTCGCGCAGCTGGGTTTCGTTCAGCGCCACGCCGATGCTCGCCAGGTCGATGGCCTGGCCCCCCGCCATGCCGGCGTGCCCCGCGGCGCGCGCCAGCAGCGCGCACAGGCGGGCCTGCAGCGCCGGCGGCAGGTCCAGGCTGCCGTCGGCGGCGGGCTCGGGCGTCAGCACCTCGAAGGCCAGGGCCTGCATCGCGTCGCCGGCCAGCATGGCGCCGGCTTCGCCGTAGCGCACGTGCACCGTGGGCTTGCCGCGGCGCAGCACGTCGTTGTCCATGCAGGGCATGTCGTCGTGCACCAGCGAATAGGCGTGGATCAGTTCGACCGCCACGCCGGCGCGCAGCGCGGCGATGGGCGTGCCGTGCACGGCTTCAGCGGCGGCGCGCACCAGCAGCGGCCGCAGGCGCTTGCCGCCGTCGAGCACGCCGTAGCGCATGGCCTCGCCGAGGCCCGCGGGCGCATCGGCCGGCACCCAGCGTTCGAGGGCGCGTTCGACGTCGACCAGGGCCTGCTGCATCCAGCCTTTGAAGTCCGGCGGCAGGCTCATCGAAGAGCTCCCGGGGCCGGGCAGCTCGCCGCCGCGTGGAAGACCGATCCGCTCGGGAACCGCCGTGCAGCAATCATTCCGGCGCCCAATCCTTCAGCTGCCCCTGCTCCAGCACCTGCACCTGGTTCTCCACCGCCTGCAGGCGGTCGCGGCACAGGTTGAGCAATTCGAGGCCACGGCGGTGGCTGTCCAGCAGTTGGTCCAGCGGCAGCTGGCCGCCTTCCATCGCCTGCACCAGGCGCTCCAGCTCGGCCAGGGCGTCTTCGTAGCGGGGCGGTTCGGTGGCCGGGGTGGGCATGGGCGGGAGATCTCAGGAGGGCCACGTGGCGCGCCGGGCGGCGCGACCTTGAGCGGCAGCAAGCGGAGGGCGGATTTTAGTCGCGCCAGATACCCATTCCCCGGCCTGGAATGGCCCCCCGGGTACACTCCGCCCTTCGGCTGACCCTTGGGTCGGCCGATTTCATCATTGGACAAACCCATCCGCGGGGCCACCGGGTGGGGGGTTGACATCCTTTCTGGAGATCCTGGGGATCATGTCGGACCTGAGCATCAGTCTCGAAGCTCTGGCGTCGCGCACGCCGCTGCACAAGCAAGTGCCGCAAGTGCGACCGCCCAGCGTTCACAACACACAGCTGCCCGTCGGCAGCTATTTCTCGGACGAACTGTTTCGTCGCGAGCTGGAGCTGATCTACCAGCACGGTCCGCGGTACCTCGGGCATGAGCTCGCGGTGCCCGAGGTCGGCGACTACTACGCCTTGCCGCAGGAAGGCGAAGGCCGCGCATTGGTGCGCACGAAGGACGGCGTGGAGCTCGTCTCCAACGTCTGCCGCCACCGCCAGGCCGTAATGCTCAAAGGACGCGGCCACACGCGCAGCAACATCGTTTGCCCGCTGCACCGCTGGACCTACAACCTGCACGGCGAGCTGGTGGGTGCACCGCACTTCAAGGAAGACCCCTGCCTGCACCTGCGCAACTACCCGGTGCGCAGCTGGAACGGCCTGGTCTTCGAGGACAACGGGCGCGACGTGGCGGCGGAACTGGGCAGCGTGGGCCCGCGTGCGCTGCTGGACTTCTCGGGCTACGTGCTCGACAAGGTCCAGATGCACGAGTGCAACTACAACTGGAAGACCTTCATCGAGGTCTACCTCGAGGACTACCACGTCGGCCCCTTCCACCCGGGCCTGGGCCACTTCGTCACCTGCGACGACCTGGCCTGGGAATTCGGGCCGCACCACTCGGTGCAGACGGTGGGCACGCACAAGGCGCTGGAACGGCCGGGCTCGCCCACCTACCAGCGCTGGCACGACGCGCTGCTGGCCTTCAACGGCGGCCAGGTGCCGAAGCACGGGGCCATCTGGCTCACGTACTACCCGAACATCATGATCGAGTGGTACCCGCACGTGCTGGTGGTCTCCACGCTGTACCCCAAGGGCCCGCAGAAGACGCTGAACGTCGTCGAGTTCTACTACCCCGAAGAGGTCGCGGCCTTCGAGCGCGAGCTGGTCGAAGCCGAGCAGGCCGCCTACATGGAGACCTGCATCGAGGACGACGAGAT
>CBIHPZ010000465.1:0-3978 GCA_966211865.1 uncultured Aquabacterium sp. | reverse complement strand
CAGCGCCAGGATGTTGGTCTGGAAGGCGATGCCGTCGATGGTGCCGATGATGTCGGCGATCTTGCGCGCCGAGCCCTGGATCTCGTCCATCGTGGCGGCCATGGTGCCGATGACCCGGTTGCCGCGCTCGGCCGCATGGGCATTGGCCTGCGCGATGCGCGTGGCCTCGTCGGTCGTTTCCGCCGTCTGCTTCACCGTGGCCGCGATCTGCTCCATCGCCGCGGCCGATTCCTCCAGGCTGGCCGCGGTGTGGCCGGTGCGGGTGGAGAGGTCGCTGGAGCCGGTGGCGATCTCGCCGCTGGCATGCACGATGTGGTCGGCCGCCTGCCGCACCTCGCCCACGATGCGGCGCAGCGACTGCTGCATCTCGGCCACGCTCTCGATCAGGCGCGCGGTCTCGTCGCCGCCCCAGGCGCGCGGCGTGGTGGTCAGGTTGCCGTCGCGCATCGCCTCCATGTGCAGCGTGAGGGTGCGCAGGCCGCCGGACAGCACGCGCCCGAAGGCGACGAAGAGGTAGCTCACCAGCAGCAGGCTGCCCACCAGCACCGCGGTGGTGGCGCGGCGGCCGGATTCCATGCCGTCCACCCGAACGGCGATCAAGCGGTCCAGCTCGGCATTGCAGCGTTCGGCCAGGCCCTGCAGCGCCACCACGGCGCGCTGGCCGGCAGCGGCCAGCGCCGCGGCGTCGCCCTGCGCGCCTTCCGGCTTCAGCACGGTGCCGTCCACCAGCTTCACGAAGGCCTGCACGTCGGCCAGCGCCTGGGTGTCCTGCACCGCCGTGCGCACGGCGCTGTTGTAGTCGTTGGCCTTGGCAATGCCGGCCTGCAGGCCGGCCACGTGGCCCGACAGGACGGCCACCTGTTCCACCACGCTGCGCAGCTGCGCCGGCGTGGCAGCGCCCCCCGCCAGCAGCGCACTGCCGCGGTCACGCAGTTGCGCCGCGGCTTCCACCATGGAAGGCAGCCGGAAGTAGGCCGCGTCCATCAGGTAATAGGTGTCGATGTCCGGATCCAGGGTCAGGTTGGACCCGTCCGTGGCCACGCCCAGCAAATCCAGCAGCGCCTGCGCGCGGGCGCTGTGCGCGGCGTAGGCCGCATCACCGCCGGCCGGCACCGGTGCCGCCAGCGCGGTCTTGAAGGCGGCCAGGGCCTTGCCCGTGCCCAGCGCCTCGCCATGGGTCTCCTCGGCCTTCGCGAGTTTCGCCAGCGCCGCCTCCAGCGCCGCGGCATCGGGCGCCGGCGCCGCCTTGCCGTCGGCGCCGGCGCGCAACACCGCCTGGCGCTGCTGCTGCAGCAGGTCCTGCAGCGGGCGCACTGCGTTGCCGTACTCGATGCCCAGCCGCTCCTTGGCCGAGAAGCCGATGGCCGCCGCCTTGTCGGTGTAGTAGCTCCAGGACAGCGCCGCGATCGGCACCGCGAACACGGCCGAGATCAACAGTGCCTGGGCCCGGAAACCGATGCGGCGGAACAACCGGATGCCGGGCGCCCAACCGCCGTGGTAACGGAAGAACTCGGCCAATCCGCCGCTGGAGGGCGGCGCGCTGTCATCGCGCCCGGTAGAAGAGGCAAGGGTCATGCAGGGACGCTCCGCGCATCACGTGGGGATGAACATGGCCGGCTCCATGAGCAATCGGGACGGCTCGTTCCCCCACTATCGAAGGGCTGCCCGCAATCTGAAGGGTTGGTAAGAACGGCAAAAGTGGCATTGTTCTCGGTCGAGCGGCGGAGTAGGTTTCACCGCTGCGCCGGGACGGCCCTTCGCGGCGCCGGGCGCCTCTGCGGTGGGGCGCGGTGTGGGCGCGGTGTGGACGCGGTGCGGGCACGGCGTGGGGGCGGCGTGCGGGCGGCGTGGGCGCGGTCTGCGCGCTGTGTTCGGGCGGTGCGTGCGCGGTAGGACCAGGTGCGCCCGTCACACCGGGTCAGCTGCCCAGGCCCCGCCCGCTCATCGACAGCGCATGCCGGTACGCCCGCCGCAGCCGGTACAGCTGCGCCGGCCGGTGCGCGCCACCGGCCTCGAATTCGCCCTCGATCGGCTCGACGATGCCCAGCTCGTCGATCTTGCGGCGGAAGCTCACCTTGTTCACCGGCTCGCCCAGCACCGCCTCGTACACCGCCTGCAGCTGCGGCAGCGTGAACCGATCGCCGCACAGGTAGACCGGCAGCGACGAGTACTGGCTCTTGGTGCGCACCCGCTCCACCGCCGCGGCCACGATCTGCCGGTGGTCGAAGGGCAACGCCGGCAGCCGCGCCACCGGCTTCCACTGGGCCTCGGCGCCCGGGGCCGCCGGCACCGCACGCAAGGCGGCTTCGGCCACCAGCGCCACGTGCGCGATCGACACCGACCAGCCGCGTGGGTCGCGCGCCGGCCCGGCGAAGGTGGCCAGCTGCTCCAGGTAGGGACTGGCGATGCCCGTCTTCTCGCGCAGCACACGCGCCGCGGCCGCCGCCGCGTCCTCGTCTTCCTGTGCATGCACGTAGCCGCCCGGCAGGGCCAGCGCCCCGGCAAAGGGATCCGCCGCGCGCCTTTGCAGCAGCACGTGCAGCGCGCCGCCGATCAGCGTCAGCAGCACCACGTCGACGGTGCAGAGGATGGTGGGGTGGTCGGCGGACACGTGGGGGCCTGGAACGGTGACTTCGTACACGGCAGCAACGAAGGAAATATACCGCGCGACATTTGCATCGAACGACTTAGTTGCATCGGTGACTTTACTCCGCTAGAGTGGCCGCACCGCTGAAGGAGATCCCCTCGATGAGCCGCACCCAGCTCCTGATCATCGACCCGCAGAACGATTTCTGCGACCTGCCCCTCACCTCCGGCACCCCAGCCGGCGCCACCCCCGCGCTGCCGGTGAAAGGCGCCGATGCCGACATGCAGCGCACCGCCGCGCTGATCGACGCCGCGGGCCCGCGCATCGATGCCATCACCATCACGCTCGATTCACACCACCGCCTCGACATCGCGCACCCCGGCTTCTGGCGCCGGGCGGAGGGCCAAGCCGTCAGCCCCTTCACCCAGATCACCGCCGCACAGGTCCGCGCCGGCGAATTCCAGCCGCGTGACTCGGCCGCCCTGCCCCGCGCCCTGGCCTACCTGGACGAACTGGAAGCACGCGGCCGCTACACGCTGATGGTGTGGCCCGTGCACTGCGAAATCGGCAGCTGGGGCCACAACGTGCACACGGCCGTGCGCAGCGCCTACAACCGCTGGGAAGAAGCGCGCCAGGCCACGGTGCAGAAGGTGGTCAAGGGCACCAACCCCTGGACCGAGCACTACAGCGCGGTGCAGGCCGAGGTGCCGGCCGGCGACGACCCCGCCACCGAGCTCAACACCGCGCTGCTCGCCGACCTCGACCGCGCCGACCTGATCCTGGTCGCCGGCGAGGCCAGCAGCCACTGCGTGAAGGCCACCACCGAGCACATCGTGCAGCACCTGCCCGGCGGCCGGCCCGAACGCCTGGTGCTGCTGACCGACTGCATGAGCCCGGTCGCCGGCTTCGAGGCCGAGGCTGAAGGCTTCCTCGCCGCGATGCGCGCGAAGGGCGTGCGCCTGATGACCAGTGTGGAAGCCGCGGCCATGCTGAATGCCTGAGGCGTGCCGCCCTTGGACGCCGGACAGGCCCATGCAGCGCCGCTGACTTGCAGCCGCCATCCGGTCCGCGAGCCATTCCCGCGCACCTGAGACCCCCGCCACCAGAAAGCCCCACGATGTCCGCCGTGATCCACAGCCTGCTCGAGACCGACCTCTACAAGTTCACGATGTGGCAGACCATGCTGCACCGGAACCCGCAGACGCAGGCGCGCTACACCTTCGTCTGCCGCAACACGCCGGCTTTCCCGCTGGCCGATTTGCTGCCCGACGTGAATGCCGCGCTGGACTCGCTGTGCGCCCTGCGCTTCCAACCGGACGAGCTGAAGTACATCGGCTCGCTGCGCTTCATCAAGAGCGACTTCGTCGATTTCCTGCGCATCTTCCAGTTCC
>CBIHPZ010000464.1:0-3981 GCA_966211865.1 uncultured Aquabacterium sp. | reverse complement strand
AGGCCGCCGAGGCCGCCACCCGCGCCAAGAGCGAGTTCCTGGCCAACATGAGCCATGAGATCCGCACGCCGATGAACGCCATCCTCGGCATGTCGCACCTGGCGCTGCAGAGCGGGCTGGACGCGCGCCAGCGCAACTACGTCGAGAAGGTGCACGGCGCGGCCGAATCGCTGCTGCACGTCATCAACGACATCCTCGACTTCTCGAAGATCGAGGCCGGCAAGCTGGAGGTGGAGACCATCCCGTTCCAGCTGGGCGAGGTGCTCGACCGCCTGGCCGGCCTGCTGGCCATGCGCGCCGAGGAGAAGGGGCTGGAGCTGCTCTTCACGCTGCCGCCCGGGCTGCCCACCGCGCTGGTGGGCGACCCCGCGCGCCTGGGCCAGATCCTGCTGAACCTGGGCAACAACGCGGTGAAGTTCACCGAGCGCGGCGAGGTCACCCTGGCCGTCTCGCTGGTGCAGTGCGACGCGCAGCGCGCCACGCTGCGCTTCGAGGTGCGCGACACCGGCATCGGCCTGACGCCCGAAGCACGCGCCAAGCTGTTCCAGCCCTTCACCCAGGCCGATGCCTCGACCAGCCGGCGCTATGGCGGCACCGGCCTGGGCCTGGCCATCTGCCGCCACCTGGTGGACTGCATGGGCGGCGACATTGGCGTGGAGAGCGAGCCCGGCCGCGGCAGCCGCTTCCACGTCACGCTGCCCTTCGGCCTGCAGCCCGGCGCGGCGGCGCTGCCGGCGCGCGGCGGCGACTTGCGCGGCATGCGCGCCCTGGCGGTGGACGACCACCCCGCGGCGCGCGAGCTGCTGCAGGCCCTGCTGCAATCGCTGGGCATCGAGGCCGACACGGCACCCGGCGGCGAAGCCGCGCTGGCCGCGGTGGCGCGCGCCGACGCGGCGGACCGCCCCTACCAGCTGCTGCTGCTGGACTGGCGCATGCCCGGCATGGACGGCATCGACTGCCTGGCGCGGCTGGCCGGCGCCGGCGGGCGGCATGCGCCGCCCACGGTGCTGATGGTCACCGCCTTCAGCCGCGACCAGGCCGAAGGCCAGCTGCAGGCGCGCCGGCTGCGCGTGGCCGCGCTGCTGCCCAAGCCGGTCACGCCATCGGCCCTGCTGGACGCCTGCCTGGCCGCGCGCGGCCAGCCCGCCGTCCGCCTGCCGCGCGGCGAGCAGCAGCAGCAGGACCTGCAGGCGCGGCGCGCCAGCCTGGCCGGTGCGCGCGTGCTGCTGGTGGAAGACAACCCCATCAACCAGGAACTGGCCTGCGACCTGCTGACGCGCGCCGACATCGCGGTCGACGTCGCGGCCGATGGCCGCGAGGCGCTGGCCGCCCTGGACCGCGAGCGCTACGACGCCGTGCTGATGGACTGCCAGATGCCGGTGATGGACGGCTACGAGGCCACCCGCGCGCTGCGCCAGCGGCCGGCGCTGAAGAACCTGCCCGTGATCGCCATGACGGCCAACGCCATGGCCGGCGACCGCGAGAAGGTGCTGGCCGCGGGCATGAACGACCACATCACCAAGCCCATCCGCGTGGCCGACATGTACGCCACGCTGGCGCGCTGGGTGCGACCGGCCGCAGGCGTTCCGCCGCCGCCGAGGACGACAACGCCTGATTGAGGTGGCAGTCGCGGCGATGCCTTGAAGCGCCCCCCGGGGCACGGATGGGCCACGACAGCCTCCAGGGCATCGCCGGTTGAAGCCGGCCCTGCACTGCCGCACCGCGGCCAGGTGCTGAAGTGGCCCGCGCCCCGCCGGGGCGGGAGGGCCCACCCCCCCTCTGCGATGGGGGGGTGCCGGCGGGGGTGTCTTCCTACGATGACATCAACCCCTCGAAGCCGGAGAGCCCCGATGTCCACCACCACCGAACTGGCCGCCCCCGCGGTCGTCCGCGCCACCTCGCTGGGCGGCTCGATCCAGGCGGCGCCGCTCACCTGCGCCATCGGCGCCGAGGTGTCCGGCGTGCACCTGGCCGCCGCCGCCCGCGACGCCGCCACCATGGCCGAGATCCGCGCGCTGCTGCTGCGGCACAAGGTGCTGTTCTTCCGCGGCCAGGACATCACCCGCGCCGAGCACGTCGCCTTCGCCCGCCACTTCGGAGACCTGGAAGACCACCCCGTGGCCGGCAGCGACCCCGAGCACCCGGGCCTGGTGCGCATCTACAAGTCGCCCGACACGCCCAACGACCGCTACGAGAACGCCTGGCACACCGACGCCACCTGGCGCGAGAAGCCGCCCTTCGGCTGCGTGCTGCGCTGCGTGGAATGCCCGCCGGTGGGCGGCGACACCATGTGGGCCAACATGGTGCTGGCCTACGAACGCCTGCCCGACACGGTGAAGGCGCAGATCGCCGGCCTGCGCGCGCGCCACAGCATCGAGGCCAGCTTCGGCGCCGCGATGCCGGTCGAGAAGCGCCTGGCGCTGCACGCGCAGTTCCCCGATGCCGAGCACCCGGTGGTGCGCACCCACCCCGAGACCGGCGAGAAGGTGCTGTTCGTCAACGCCTTCACCACCCACTTCACCAACTTCCACACCAAGGCCAACGTGCGCGTGGGCCAGGACTACACGCACGGTGCCCCGGCGCTGCTGCAGTACCTGGTCCAGCAGGCGCAGATCCCCGAGTACCAGGTGCGCTGGCGCTGGCGCCCGAATGACGTGGCCATGTGGGACAACCGCTCGACCCAGCACTACGCGGTGATGGACTACCCGCCCTGCCACCGCAAGATGGAACGCGCAGGCATCCAGGGCGACACACCGTTCTGAATCCTTCTGCTAACTCACGAAAGACGCACCATGAACTTCCTCGACGGATCGCTGTTCCCCGAGAACCAGGACAAGCTGGTGATCACCGCCGCGCCCTATGGCCCGGAATGGATTCCTTCTGACTTTCCGGAAGACATCCCGGTGACCATGGAGGCCCAGGTGCAGAAGGCGGTGGATTGCTACAACGCCGGCGCCACCGTGCTGCACCTGCACGTCCGCGAGCTGGATGGCAAGGGCAGCAAGCGCCTGTCGAAGTTCAACGAGCTGATCGCGGGCGTGCGCCGGGCCGTGCCGGACATGATCATCCAGGTGGGCGGATCGATCTCCTTCGCGCCCGAAGGCGAGGGCGCCGCCGCCAAGTGGCTGACCGACGACACGCGCCACATGCTGGCCGAGCTGGACCCGAAGCCCGACCAGGTGACGGTGACGGTGAACACCACGCAGATGAACGTGCTGGAGCACATGGAGGCGGCCGACGTCGCCGGCACGTCGTTGGCCGAGCCGCAGAACCGGCAGGCCTACCGCGAAATGATCGTGCCCTCGGGCCCCGGCTTCATCGAGGAACACGTCAAGCGCCTGTCGGCTCGCGGCATCCAGAGCGCCTTCCAGTTCTACAACATCAACAGCTACGAGACGGTGGAGCGGCTGATCCGCCGCGGCGTCTACAAGGGCCCGCTGGTGATGAACTGGGTCGCCATCAGCGGCGGCATGGACGCGCCCAACATCTACAACCTCTCGAACTTCCTGCGCGCCATTCCCGACGGCGCGATGCTGACGGTGGAGAGCAGCATGCGCAACGTGCTGCCGATCAACATGATCGGCATGGCGCTGGGCCTGCACGTGCGCTGCGGCATCGAGGACAACCTGTGGAACCAGTCGCGCACGGCCAAGATGGGCACCGTGCAGCAGATCGAGCAGCTGGTGCGCATGGCGCGTGAATTCGGCCGCGAGGTGGCCACGGGCAAGGAAGCGCGCGAGATCTGCAAGATCGGCGTGTTCTACGACAGCGTGGAAGAGACGCTGGCGGCCAACGGCTTCGCACCCAACCCCAAGGGGCGTCAGCAGGGCTACCTGCGGCAGGTGGCGTGATCGTGAACCGTCAGCCCACCGTGCTGATCGTGCCCGGCCTGCGCGACGCGGTGCCCGGGCACTGGCAGGCGCTGCTGCACGACGAACTGCAGGCCGCCGGCCGGCCGGTGCACAGCGTGCCGCCGATGGG
>CBIHPZ010000463.1:0-3984 GCA_966211865.1 uncultured Aquabacterium sp. | reverse complement strand
GCCTTCGTCGCGCTGGCCGAGCAGCGCAGCTTCACGCGTGCCGCTTCGCGCTCGGCCCTGTCGCAGCCGGCCTTCTCGGCGCTGATCCGCGGGCTGGAGGAATCGCTGGGCGCGCGGCTCTTCCACCGCACCACGCGCAGCGTGGAGCTGACGGTGGAAGGCCGGCTCTTCCTGGACGCCGCGCGGCGCCTGCTGGCCGACGCCGAGGCCGCGCACGAAGACCTGCTGGCCCATGCCGCCAGCCGGCGGGGGCGCGCGGCGCTGGCGGTGCTGCCGTCGCTGGCCGCGGGCTGGCTGCCGCCGCTGCTGGCGGAGTTCCATTCGAAGCACCCCGGCGTGGAGCTGGCGGTGGCGGACGTGCTGTCGGACGACTGCATCGCCCGCGTGCGCGATGGCCGCGCCGATTTTGCGTTGGCTTCCACACGCGCCGAAGCCAGCGAGCTGCGCACCGAGCCCTTCTGCGGCGACCGTTTCCACGTCGTCTGCCGGCGCGACCACCCGCTGGCGCGCCGCCGCGGGCCGTTGACGCTGGCCCACCTGGCGCCCCACCCCATCGTGCAGCTGGCGCGCTCCAGCAGCGTGCGGCAGTACGTGGAAGCGGCGATCTACCCGACGCAGCTGCGCACGGTGCTGGAGCTGGACCAGCTGAGCACCGTGGCCGGCATGGTGCGCGCGGGGCTGGGCTTCAGCATCGTGCCCACGCTCACGCTGTTCCACTTCGAGCATGCCGACCTGGCCGCGCGGCCGCTGGACGCGCCGGGCCTGGAGCGCCAGGTCTTCGTGGTGAAGCGCCGCGACCGGCCGCTGCCCGCACCGGCGCAGGCGCTGTACGAGCTGCTGATGGCACGGCGGCCGGGCGCGGCCCCGCCACGCCGGCCTGCGGCGCGCGGCGTGCCGCGGTCATAGCATGTCAAAGACGCGGCCACCGGGCCGGCGGCGTCACGGCGCCTTGGGGCGTCCGTAGCGCGCGGTGAAGCTGGCCTTGCCCAGGCTGTTGGCGTTGATCATGTAGCCGGCCAGCGCGGCGGTGGCGTCGGCCGGGATCTCCAGCTTGTCGGTCTTCAGCGCGTGCACGGTGAAGACGTAGCGGTGCGGCTTGTCGCCCGGCGGCGGGCACACGCCACCCCAGCCGGCGACGCCATAGTCGATGCGCACCGCGCTCGCCCCCTTGGGCAGGTTCGCGCCGCCCACGGCGCCGGCATCGGCCTTCAGCTCGGTCACGTCGGCCGGCAGGTTGATGACCGACCAATGCCACCAGCCCGAGCCGGTGGGCGCGTCGGGGTCGTACACCGTCACCGCGAAGCCCTTGGTGCCGGCGGGCGCGCCGCTCCAGCGCAGCGCGGGCGACTTGTTCTCGCCCGAGCAGCCGAAGCCGTTGAACTCGAACTTCTTGTCGATCAGGCCGTTGGCCTTGATGTCCGGGCTGTTCAGCTGGAAGCCGGCGGCATGGGCGACGAGCGACGCAGCGGCCAGCGCGGCGGCGGTGAGCAGGGGTTTGATCATGGAAGGCTCCGTGGGAATGAGGGGCCTGATGGTGCCGCTCTCGCCGCGCCGGCGCTGGCCCGGCCGCGTCAATCGTTGTGCCGGTTCGCGCAGCCTGGACCAAGGCTGTGCGCTGCGGGCTGGGAGCTGCTGCGGCCCGCGGCCTGCGGGTGCCGGCTGCCGCAGCGTCAAGGCCGCAGGTGCGAGGGCGCGAAGCCGAAGCGCTTGCGGAACGCCGCGCTGAAACGGCTGTGCGAGTCGTAGCCGCAGCGGGCCGAGATCTCCGACACCTGCAGGCTGGAGCCTTGCAGCAGGGCCAGGGCGGCTTCCAGCCGCACGTCGCGCACGCACTGGCTGGCGGTCGTGCCTTCGTCGGCCAGCCGGCGCTGCAAGGTGCTGGCGCTCAGGTGGAAGGCACGGGCCAGGTCGTCCACGGTCCAGGCCGCATGCGGGCGCTGGCCCACCAGGCGCTGCACGCGGTCGGTCCAGCTCAGCTCATGCGCGGGCGCGAACACCAGGCCGCGTTCGGCCAGCACCAGCAGCACCTCCAGCGCGCGGTGCTGGCGCACGGCGTCGGAACTTTCCGGGTCCTGCAGCGCGGCGATGGCGTGGTTGAAGCTGCCGGCGAAGGCCTCGTCCGCCGGCGTGCCCACGCAGCCCTGCAGCGCCGGCGTGGCCGCGAACTGGCCGAAGCGCTCATGGAACAGCTCGACCAGCTGCGGCGTGAAGCTGATCAGCCGCGCCTGGTAGTGGCCGCCCGGCACCGGCTCGTTCTGCATGTCCCACTGCGTGGCGCGCGGAATCAGGAAGGCCTGGCCGCCGGCGATGCGCGTGGCCCCGCGTGGCGTGGACAGCTGCTTGTGGCCGGACAGCACCCAGCCCACCAGGTCGTCGCGCACCTGGGCCGTGCGCACGACGTGCGCGACGCGCGTGAGGATGTGGTGGGCGGTGGCGGCGGGCGGGCCGGGCGGCAGGCTCATGGGCGGCGGCAGGGTGGAACCGCGCCGATTGTCCCCGGCCAGCCGGCCGCAGCCGCGCGCTCAGCGCTTCACGTTCTCGCGGTTGAAACCGGCCGTGGGCGCGATGGTGCTGGGCACGTCCTGCCCGCACGGGGCCTGCCATTCACGCAGCTCGGTGGCCAGCACGCGGTGCCCGTCCTGCTCGGCGCGGCGGATCAGCGCGTCCACGTTGTCGTCGTTGACCAGCTCGCGGCCGGCCCCCTTCACCAGCTGCTGGTAGGTGTATTCGAGCGATTGCAGTTCGGCGTCGGTCATGTGCGGCTCCTGGTGGCGTGACGCCCCGGGCGGGCAAATGCTGTGCCGGAACGCCTCTCAGGCCGACGGGCGCGTGCGCAGCAGGAACAGCGCCATGAACGCCAGGGTGCCCGCCGCGGCGGACACGGTCAGCGCCCCGGCGCCCCAGCGGTCCAGCGCCAGGCCGAAGAGCCAGGGTGCCAGCGCCTGTGCGACACGGGCCGGCAGCATCAGCCAGCCCTGCCGCTGGCCATAGCCGTGCGGTCCGAACACCACCAGCGGCAAGGTGCCCTTGGCGATCGTGAGGATGCCGTTGCCGGCCCCGTGCAGCACGCCGAAGACCACCGCGGCAGGCGCACCGAAGGCCGCCAGCACGAGAACGCCCAACGGATGCAGGGCCGCCGCGATGCGCGCCGACAGCAGCGGATGGACCTGGCGCAGCAGGCCGAACTCGAGCAGCCGGGCGCCGACCTGGGAAGGACCGATGAGCGCGCCCACGACCACGGCGGTGGCCAGCGTCGCCCCGGCCGCCTGCAGCAAACGCGGCAAGTGAGCGGCCATGGCGGTGGAGATGAACCAGGTGGCCGCGAAGACGAACGACAGCACCAGCACGGGCTGCCGTGACGGCTGCTGCGTTGGCGCGTCCGCGGGGCCGGGGCCCGTCGTTGGAAGCGCGGGCCGGGCGGGTGATCGCGGCAGCGCCGCGTTCAAGGGCAGCCCGAGCACCAGGTGCAAGGCGGCCCAGGTGAGGCAGGCCCCGCGCCACCCGAACGCGCCTTCCAGCCCCGTCGACAGCGGCCAGCCCACCGTGCTGGCAAAACCGGCGATCAGCGTGATGCCGGTGATGCAGTTGCGCGATTCGCGGCCGTACAGGCGCACCAGCGTCGCGAACGCGGCCTCGTACAGCCCGCTGCCCATGCCGATGCCGATCACGATCCAGGCCGCGAAGAGGCCGGCCGGCCCCCGCGCCGAGGCCAGGCCGGCGAGCCCGAGCGCGAAGACGACGTTGGTGGCCATCAGCACCGGGCGGCCGCCCCAGCGGTCGATGGCGGCGCCCGAGCGGGGACCGACCAGCGCGGAGACGACCAGCGCGATGGAGAACGCCGCGAAGACGGTCGGCATCGACACGCCGAGCTCGCGTGCCATCGGCGCGGCCAGGATCGCCGGAAGGTAGTAGGTGGACGCCCAGGCCAGCGTCTGCGCCGTGCCCAGCGTGGCGACGGTGGCCGGGCGTCCGAGCGGCATCGGT
>CBIHPZ010000462.1:0-3989 GCA_966211865.1 uncultured Aquabacterium sp. | reverse complement strand
GAACTGCTGGGCCAGGCCGGGGCGCTGCAGCAGGCGGGCCAGCCGGCCGCGGCCGCGGCGCTGTACGAACGCTGGCTGGCGGCGGTGCCCGAGGCGCCGCTGCGCCACGTGGTGCTGTTCAACCTGGGCACGCTGCTGTCTTCGCTGCAGCGTGAACCGGAGGCCGAGGCCGCCTACCGCAGCGCGCTGGAAACCCAGCCGCACTTCGCGCACGCGCTCTTGAACCTGGGCCACGTGCTGGAACGCCGCGGCGCGCATGACGAGGCCTTGGCGCTGTGGCAGCGCGTGATCGACACCCAGGCCGCGCCGGACCTGCGCCAGCACGCCCACAACAACCGCGGCCGCCTGCTGGAACAGCTGCGCCGCTTTCCCGAGGCCGAGGCCGACCTGGTGGCCAGCCTGGCGCTGGAGCCGCGCCAATCGGACGTTATCCAGCACTACGTCCACCTGCGCCAGAAGCAGTGCAAGTGGCCGGCCTGGCAGCCGACGGGCGAGGTGACGCCCAACCAGCTGCTGATGGGCACCTCGCTGCTGGCGATGATGAGCGAGACCGACGACCCGGCGCTGCAGCTGCTGTGCGCGCAGCGCTTCGTGCACGAGAAGTGCCCCAAGCCGCCCGCGCAGCCGCTGCACAAGGGCATGCCGCCGCGGCGCGGCAAGCTGCGCATCGGCTACCTCTCGGGCGACCTGCACATGCATGCGGTGGGCCTGCTGATGCCCGAGCTGCTGGAGCTGCACGACCGCAACAAGTTCGAGGTGTGGGGCTTCTGCTGGACGCCCGAATCGCAGCAGCCGCAGCGCCTGCGCCTGCTGGCTGCGCTGGACCACCACGTGCGCCTGGCCGGCGTGGACGACGCCACCGCCGCCAAGCTGATCGCCGAGGCCGGCATCGACGTGCTGGTGGACCTGCAGGGCCTGACCAACGGCGCGCGGCCCGGCATCCTGGGCCACCGCGCGGCGCCGGTGCAGGTGAGCTACCTGGGGCTGCCGGGCACCTCGGCGCTGCCCGGGGTGGACTACATCCTGGCCGACCGCTACGTGATGCCCGAGCGCGAGCTGCCGTACTACACCGAGCGGCCGATCTACGTGCCGCACTGCTACCAGGTCAGCGACCGCCACCGCGCCGTGGCGCCCACGCCCGAGCGCAAGACCTACGGCCTGCCCGAAGACGCCTTCGTCTTCTGCTCCTTCAACAACACCTTCAAGTTCCGGCAGGACATGTTCCGCGCCTGGATGCGCATCCTGCAGCAGGTGCCGAACAGCGTGCTGTGGCTGCTGGCGGACAACGAAACCGCGCGCGCCAACCTGCTGGCCGAGGCCGCCGCGCACGGCATCGATGCCAGCCGCCTGATCTGCGCCCCGCGCGTGACGCCGCCGGAATACCTGGCCCGCTTCGCGCTGGCCGACCTGGTGCTGGACACCTTCCCGTACAACGCCGGCACCACCGCCAGCGATGCGCTGTGGATGGGCACGCCCATCCTCACGCTGTCGGGCCGCAGCTACATCTCGCGCATGGCCGGCAGCCTGCTCACCGCGGTGGGCCTGCCCGACCTGATCACCGAGACCCTGGACGACTACGAGCGCCTGGCCGTGACCATTGGCCGCAACCCGGCGCGGGCCGCGTCTTACAAGCGTTATCTGGCCGAACATGGCCGCGCTTCGCCGCTCTTCGACCTGCCGCTTCTGGTGCGCGACATCGAGGCCGAATTCGAGCGCCTGGCGCTGGCCCACCGCGCCACCTCATCCTGAACGCACCGCCGATGCAAGCCCTCCTGAACGATGGCGTGACCGGACCCCAGGCGGCGGCCGCTGCCGCGGCCGATCCGGCCCACGAAGAGCGCCCCGCCTGGCGCATCGAGACCGACACGCTGGCGCAAGGCATCGCCTGGCTGACGCGGCACCACGGCCGCGAGCGCTCGGTGGAATCGCTGCTCACCGGCCAGCCGGTGGACGGCCCGCTGGACGCCGCGCTGGCCCTGCGCGTGCTGCACGACGCCGGCTACAACGCCGGCCTGATCGAGCGCCGGCTCGACCGCTTCAACGAGCTGCTGCTGCCCGCGCTGCTGCTGACCCGCGACGGCAACGCGCTGATCCTGGTGCAACGCGACGCCGCCACCGGCCACTGCGAGGTGGTGGTGCCCGGCAAGCCGTGGCTGCAGCGCACGCTGAGCGATGCCGATCTAACGCGTGAATACAGCGGCCACGCCATCGTGGCCACGCCCCAGGTGGCCACCCGCGCCGCCGCCGGCGACAGCGCCGCCGTGGCCGACCCCGGCCGCCACTGGCTGTGGGGCACCATGCGGCGCTTTGCGCCGTACTACCGCTCGGCGCTGCTGGCCGCGCTGCTCAGCAATGCGCTGATGCTGGTGACCGGCATCGTCACCTCCGTCGTCTACGACAAGGTGATCCCGAACAAGGCGCTGGTGACCATGTGGGCGCTGGCCGCGGCGGGCGGGCTGGCGCTGGTGTTCGACCTGGCCGCGCGGCAGCTGCGGGCCTACCTGATCGACCTGGCCGGCCGCAAGGCCGACCTGCTGGTGGGCGCGGCGCTGTTCCGCCAGAGCCTGGCGGTGCGCATGGAGCACCGGCCGGAATCCTCGGGCGCCTACGCCCACATCCTGTCGCAGATCGAGACGGTGCGCGAGTTCTTCTCGTCCGCCTCGCTGTCCGCGGTGTCGGACCTGCCCTTCATCTTCATCTTCGTCGCCATGACCTTCCTGGTCGGCGGGCCGCTGGGCTGGGTGCTGGTGATCGCCATCCCGCTGATCCTCGCCGTCTCGGTGTTGATCCAGGGCCGGCTGCGGCGCGCCATGTCGGCCAACATGCAGCAGCTGGCGGACCTGCACGGTGTGATGGTGGAGTCCATCGACGGCATGGAAGACCTGAAGGCCGCGGGCGCGCAGGGCCGCTTCCTGAAGCACTACGAAGCCTCCAACGCCGCGGCCGCGGAAACCGCGTTGCGCTCGCGCCGCATCACGGCCTTTGCGGTCAACCTCACCGGCATCGCGCAGCAGGCGGTGACGCTGGTGATGCTGGTGTGGGGCGTGCACCTGATCCAGGACAAGGTGATCACCGGCGGCGCGTTGATCGGCGCGGTGATGTTCGCCATGCGCGGCATCGCGCCGCTGACCAGCGTGGTGATGATGGCCATGCGCTTCCAGGGCGCCATGGCGTCGATGCGCGCGCTGAACCGCGTGATGTCCCAGCCCACCGAGCGCGAGCCCGGCCGCCAGTACCTGCCGCAGCGGGCCTTCACCGGCCGGCTGGGGCTGCACGAGGCTTCCTTCGCCTACCCCGGCCCGGTCGGCCACGGCGGCATGCCCGGTGAACCCGGCCCGCGCGTGCTGAAGGGCGTGACCTTGCAGTTCGCGCCGGGCGAGCGCGTCGCCATCCTGGGACGCATCGGCAGCGGCAAGTCGACCATCCTGCGCCTGCTGGCCGGGCTTTATCAGCCCGCCGAGGGCCACGTGGAAGTCGACGGCATCGACCTGCGCCAGATCGACCCCGCGGACTACCGCGCGCAGGTCGGCTTCGTGGCGCAGGACCCGCGCCTCTTCAACGCCACGCTGCGCGAGAACGTGCTGCTCGACCGCGCCGCGGCCGACCCCGCGCGCCTGGCGCAGGTGGCGCAGCTGACCGGCCTGGCGCGGCTCGTGGCCGCTCATCCTCTGGGTTGGGAACTGCCGGTGGGGCAGGCGGGCAGCCTGCTGTCCGGCGGCCAGCGCCAGCTGGTGGCGCTGGCGCGCTGCCTGATCACCCGGCCGAAGATCCTGCTGATGGACGAGCCCACCAGCTCGATGGACGCGCAGTCGGAAGCGCTGTTCCTGCGGCAGCTGCATGAATCGGCACGCGGCTGCACCCTGCTGGTGGTCACGCACCGCCCGGCGCTGCTGGAGCTGGTGGACCGCGTGATCGTGGTCGACGCCGGCCGCGTGGTGATGGACGGGCCGAAGGCCGCCGTGCTGGCCGCGCTGGCGGGAGGTGGCGCA
>CBIHPZ010000461.1:0-4009 GCA_966211865.1 uncultured Aquabacterium sp. | reverse complement strand
GCCCGGCAAGACCGCGGTGGAGATGTTCCAGGCCGCGGCCGACGGCGAGATCAAGGCGCTGTGGATCGCCTGCACGAACCCCGCGCAGTCGATGCCCGACCAGGCCACCATCCGCCGCGCGCTGGAGCGGGCCGAGTTCGTCGTGGTGCAGGAAGCCTTCGCCGGCACCGCCACCGCGCGCTACGCCGACCTGCTGCTGCCCGCCACCAGCTGGGGCGAAAAGGAAGGCACGGTCACCAACAGCGAACGCCGCATCAGCCGCGTGCGGCCCGCCGTGGCGGCGCCGGGTGCGGCGCGGCACGACTGGGCCATCGGCCTCGACCTGGCGCGCCGGCTCGAACAGCGCCTGCGCCCCGGCCGCCCCACCCTCTTCCCCTACGACGGCGCCGAGGCCATCTGGAACGAGCACCGTGAATCCACCCGCGGCCGCGACCTCGACATCACCGGCCTGAGCTACGCGATGCTGGACGACGCCGGCCCGCAGCAGTGGCCGCTGCCCGAAGGTGAAACCGTGGGCCGCGCCCGCCTGTATGCCGACGGCCGCTTCGTCACGCCCGACGGCCGTGCCCGTTTCCACGACACCCCGCTGGTGGCCCTGGCCGAGCCACGCGACGCGCGCTACCCCTTCAGCCTGACCACCGGCCGCCTGCGCGACCAATGGCACGGCATGAGCCGCACCGGCACCTTGGGCCGCCTCTTCGGCCACCAGCCCGAGCCCACGGTGGACCTGAGCCCGCAGGACATGGACCGCCTGCTGCTGAAGGACGGCGACCTGGTGCACCTCACGTCCCGCCGCGGCTCCATCGTGCTGCCGGCGCGCGGCAGCGAAGGCGTGGCGCCCACGCAGGCGCACGTCGCCATGCACTGGGGTGACGAGTTCGTGGGCGGCCGCGCCGCGGCGGGCCATGGCCTCACCGGCGTCAATGCCCTCACCACCGGCGCCTACTGCCCCTCGTCCAAGCAGCCCGAGCTGAAGCACAGCGCCGTCAAGGTGCTGAAGGCCGAGCTGCCGTGGAAGCTGCTGGCCGCCGCCTGGCTGCCCGAGGCGGACGCCCTGGTCCTGCGTGAACGCCTGCGCGAACGCTACGCCGCCTTCGACTTCGCCAGCTGCGTGCCCTTCGGCCATGAAGCGCATGGCGTGCTGTTCCGCGCCGCCGCCGCCGAGGCGCCGCCGCGCGAGCGGGTGGCCGAGATCGAGGCGCTGTTCGGTTTGGGGCCCCAGCGCGCCGACGTGCTGCGCTACGAAGACCGCCGCCGGCACCAGTGGCGCGCCATGGGACTGGAACGCGTGGGCGGCGATGCGCACCTGACCCGCTTCGTGCTGGCCGGCGACACGACCGCCGAGGGCTGGCTCCGTGCACTGCTGCAGGACCGGCTGCCCGCGCAGAGCTACGGCCGCCTCCTGCTGAAGCCCGACGCCAAGCCGCCGGTGGCGCTGGCCGAACGCGGCCGCCAGGTCTGCGCCTGCTTCAACGTCAGCGAACCGGCGATCCAGGACGCGCTGCCGCGCTGCAGCGGCGACGCCGACCAGCGCCTGGCGCAGCTGCAGCAGAGCCTGCGCTGCGGCACCAACTGCGGCTCGTGCATCCCCGAGCTCAAGCGCCTGGTGCGCGCCAGCGCGGTGCCCGCATGACGGACGCAACGCACATGCCTGCCCGGACCGGCGTGGCATACCTGGCCGGCTGACGAACCAGCCGCGCACCATCTCACGCCCGTGCCCCGACCGCCGCGCAATGCAGCATGACAAGCGGTGCTGCCGGCCTGAAACTTGCCTTTCAGCAACCTGACACAAACCGGCGGCCAAGTGCCGACAAGCACGGGGGACAGCAGATGGGCATCGCGGCCTACATCAAGGAAATCGGCAGGGGCCACGAAGGGGCGCGTTCGCTCGACACCGAGCGGGCGCAGGACCTGATGGCGCAGGTGCTGGACGGCAAGGTGACCGATCTCGAGATCGGCGCCTTCGCGCTGGCCATGCGCATCAAGGGCGAGACCCTGGACGAGCTGGTCGGCTTCGCCCAGGCGGTGCAGGCGCGCACGCTGGAGATCAGCAGCGACCGGCCCGTCGTCGTCATTCCCAGCTACAACGGCGCGCGCAAGCTGCCCAACCTGACGCCGCTGCTGGCGATGCGCCTGGCCCAGGAAGGCCACCGCGTGCTCGTCCACGGTCAGCGCCACGACCCCGCCCGCGTCACCAGCGCCGAGGTCTTCGCGGCCCTGGGCCTGCCACCGGCCGAAAGCGCGGCAGCGGTGCATGAATGCTGGTCGCGCCACGAGCCCGCCTTCATCACCACCGAAGCGCTGAGCCCCGCGCTGCAGCGCCTGCTGGACGTGCGCTGGGTGGTGGGCCTGCGCAATTCCGGCCACACCATCGCCAAGCTGCTGCAGCCGGTGACCCATGCACCGGCCGTGCGCTTGGCGAGTTATACCCATCCCGAATTCGGTGCACTGATGAGCCGTTTTGCGGAACGCACCCGTGCCGACCTGATGCTGCTGCGCGGCACCGAAGGCGAGGCCGTGGCCGACCCGCGGCGCTGCCCGAAGATCGACGTCTGGCTGGGCGGCACGGAACAGCCCGAACTGGGCTGCCCCGCGCAGGAGGGCACGCTGGCCGAGCTGCCGCTGCTGCCGCGCGCCATCGACGCCGCCACCGTCGCGGTCTATGTGCAGGCGGTGCTGTCCGGCGAGAAGCCGGCACCGGCGCCGCTCGAACGCCAGGTCGACCTGCTGCAGCGGGCGCTGGTCCGCCTCGGCACCACCACCCCGGTCCAGGAACGACGCGCTTGAAGCCGTCCACGCACCGTTCCTGCACCAAGACTTCCGCCAAGCCCTGGTGCGCCCTCGTCGGCGCCGGCCCGGGCGATCCCGAGCTGCTGACGCTGAAGGCCATCCGCCTCATCCGCCGCGCCACGGTGCTGCTGGTCGACGACCTGGTCAGCGACGCCGTGCTGGACCGTGCGCTGGCGGGCCGCAAGCGCCTGCCGCGCATCGTGCGCGTCGGCAAGCGCGGGGGCTGCCGGTCGACGCCGCAGGCCTTCATCGAACGGCTGATGGTGAACGAGGCGCTGGCCGGCGAACGCGTGGTGCGCCTGAAGGGCGGCGACCCCTTCGTCTTCGGCCGCGGCGGCGAAGAGGCGGAAACGCTGCGCGCCCACGGCGTCGAGGTCGAGATCGCCAACGGCATCACCGCGGCCATGGCGGCCAGCGCCGCCCTGGGCGTGCCGCTCACGCACCGCGCGCACGCCCAGGGCGTGATGCTGGTGACGGGCCATCCCAAGCCCGGCGGCTCTTCGCCGCACTGGCCCACGCTGGCGGCGGCGGCCGCGCAAGGCCTGACGCTGGTGGTCTACATGGGCGTGGCCGAGTGGCCGCAATTGCAGGAAGGCCTGCTCCAGGGCCTGCCCGCTGGGACGCCGGCCGCCGTCCTGCAGCACGCCAGCCTGCCGAACCAGCGCCGCGTCGTCACAACGCTGGGCGAGCTGGGCGACACCATCCGGCGCGAAGGCCTGGGCAGCCCCGCGATCATCATCGTCGGCGACGTGCTGCAGGGCGCGCTGGCGCTGGCAGGCCAGGGGCCGCATGCGGCAGCGGCCTGAACGGCCGCGCGGCGGCAGCGGCGGGACCGCCGAGCCGATGCAGCGGAACGCTGCACAGGCCCACATCCGCAGGCCTCCGCCCCCCAAGCGGTACGTTTGAAACGGAAGCGACGCGCAGCGAAGCCTGGCGGCTGAAACAGCCACTGATAATCGGCGCCCCTCGTCGTACCGCCACACCGCCACACCGCCATGGAAACGCTGGACAAGCTCAATCGCCTGACCGAATCGCACGGCGAGATCCGCGCCGGCAAAGGCATGGTGACCGGCGTCATCGCGCTGACCCTGGGCATCCTCTGCTTCCTCGGCGTGCTGGCCTTCCACTTCCCGCAGTACCTCACCACGCCCGAGCTGCGCAAGAGCTACGACGTGGAATGGATGCGCCGCCTGATGTACGCGGCCATGGTGATCAGCGG
>CBIHPZ010000460.1:0-4018 GCA_966211865.1 uncultured Aquabacterium sp. | reverse complement strand
GCGGCCGTTCACGCCGGCGCGCCGTTGCGGAAGCGTTCGCGGATGGTCGCGAAGGCCTGCAGGTACTGCGGGTAGCGCTGGTCGCGCCAGGCGATCTTCAGCGCGTCGCTGATGTAGGCCTCGGTGGGGTGCTCGCGGAAGCGCGAGGTGGACCAGCCCATGCCGAAGGGGTTGTGCGCCACGCTGCGCCAGGGCTGCGTGGCCAGCAGCAGCGAGGCGGCACGTTCCTGCAGGAACACCTTGCGCTGTGCCGCCGTGCCGCCGGGGCCCGGGTAGCTGGTGGGGGCCGTCAGCGCGGCCTTGAGCGGGCTGTCTTCCGGGCTTTCGCAGATGGCGAACATCGCTTCGTTCAGCGCCAGCCATTCGCGCCAGAAGGCGGGCCGGGCGACGAAGAAGTTGGAGAACACCGTCTGGCGCGAATCCATCACCAGGGCCCGCAGCGGCACCGGCCGGCCGATGTGGGCCAGGAAGGCTTCGTAGGCGGCGATCAGGCCGGGGTCGAAGGTTTCGCCCTGCTCGAACACGTTGAGGAAGAAGGCGCCCATGTCGGGCTGCGGCGAGAAGAGCACCACGTCCGCCTGGGGCGCCGATTCGCGCACGAAGGCCAGCACCTGGTCGTGCGTGAGGCTGGTCTTGTAGCCGAACTTCGGCGAGAAGAAGCCGTAGAAGGCGGCGTCGTCCAGCGGCTGATCCATCAGGAAACGGCGGATGGGCCAGTACTCGTACCAGTCGGGGCGCGCATTGGGGCGGTTGTCCAGCAAGCGGTAGCCCGGCTCCAGCGCGGCGACGCTGGCGTCGGAATAGCCGATCTGGAACAGGTGGACGTCGGGCAGGCGAGCGGACATGCACGGCAGTCTAGGCACCCGACGCGGCTGCCGATGCCCGGAACAGGGACGCTCGGACGGTGCAATCGATGACACGCACAAGCTGCGCGCCGCGCCGTCTTGGTGCGGCTGTCAGGAAATCACGGTGTCGGCGAACTTGTCACTTGGCGTGGCTTCGGGCCCGCCGCCGAAGCTTGCGAAGGTTGAAACAAACTGCAAGCGCTTGATTCAACGAACAAATCGGCAATTCGTCACGGCGCGAGTACGGAATATGCATGCAGGCCTGCCATCTGGCCGTCAGGGCTGCTAACCCCACCGAGGTGCAAATGAAGAAGCTGCTCGTCTGTGCTGCGCTTGCCGCCACGTTGCCGTGGATGGCGCATGCAACACCCGTGGTCATCAACGCGTCGCTGGTCGGCGATGCGCGGCTCAGCAACCCGGACAACCTGCTGATCGACGTGACGATCACGTTCGACACCACGAGCAACGTGGCGAACTGGGTGGTGGACATCAACTCGCCCCTGCACCCCGATGCGAAGCTGGACGAGTTCTACTTCAACATGGCCGGCACGCTGGCGAACTACTCGTTCTCCGGCTATTCCCCGGCGGGCTGGGAAATCACCTCGCCGGCAAGCACCGCGGGCGGCGGCAACATCTCGTTCAACTTCGAAGCGTTGGACCCGGCGGGGCAGCCGAATGCGGCTGACGTGACCAACTCGACGAACCTGACCTTCACGATGACGAAGGCCGGCGGCAACTTCCTGGTGTCGGATTTCCTGACGGCGACCTCGTCGTGCAGCAGCGACAACACCTTGGGATGCGGTCAGCTCGGCGCCCACCTGCAGAGCCTGGTGGCGGGGCAGGGGCAGTCCGACAGCGGGTTCCTGCTCGGCAACTACCGCTTCGACGACGGCGGCGGCGGACAGCAGGAAACGCCGGAACCGATGACGCTGGCGCTGGTGGGCCTGGGCCTGCTGGCTGGCGCTGCGGTGCGGCGCCGTCCGCGCGCCTGAGAACGGCCCCCGCCTGAACGACGAAGCCCGCCGATGGCGGGCTTCTGCATTTGCAAGGGGCTGTGTGATCAGCGCGACGTGACCGACACCGTGCTGCTGCTGGTGTTGCCGGCGGCATCGGTGGCGGTGGCGCTCACGGTGTGCGTGCCGGCCTTCAGCTTGCGGGTGTTCCAGCTGTAGCCCAGGCTGCCGCCGGTGGTGGTGCTGACCAGCGTGCCGTCGATGTAGAGCGACTGGCGCACGGCCGCGGCGCCCATGTTGTCGGTGGCGCCCACGCTGATCTGCACCGTGCCGGTCACCGTGCTGCCGTTGCCCGGGTTGGTGATGGCGACGGTCGGCGGCGTGGTGTCCACCGCGACGCCGTTGGCAATGGTGACGGAGACGGCCGTCGAGGCCTTGGTGTTGCCGGCGGCGTCGTAGGCCTGGGCCACGATGCTGGCAATGCCGTTGGGCAGCTTGGTGGTGTCCCAGCCGAACTGGAACGGGGCCGTGGTGTCGGTGGCCACGGTGGTGCCGTTCACGCGCAGTTCCACCCGGGTCACGCCCACGTTGTCGCTGGCACTGACGTCCACCAGGGCGGTGCCGCTGACGCTGCTGCCACCGACCGGCGAGGTGATGGACACGCTGGGGGCGGTGGTGTCCGCCACGGTGGCCGCGGCCGCCGCGTTGACGGCCGCGGCGGCATTCACCCGGCCGTACCCGAAGTAGATGTCGCGCCCCGGGGCGCCCAGGTCGGTGGCGGTGGAGTACAGCAGGCTTTCCACCTGCGCGGCGGTCAGCGAAGGCTTGGCCGACATCATCAGCGCCGCCACGCCGGCGACGATGGGCGAGGAGAACGAGGTGCCGGACGGAGCGCGGTAGCCGCCATCGCTGCCCGTGGTGTAGATGCTGACGCCGGGCGCGCTGAGGGCCACGTAGTCGCCGTAGGACGAGAAGCTGGCCTTGAGGTCGGCGCTGTCGGTGGCGGCGACCGGGATCATGCTGGTGTTGACCGGCGAGTTCTCGTTGATGTTGCTGTTGCCGGCCGAGACGAAGAGCAGCCCGCCCTTGCCCTTCAGGTACTGCGCGGCACTGGCCACGGAGGCGCTCTTGAACACGCCGGCGAAGCTGGCGTTGGCGACCCGCGCGCCGTTGTCGGCCGCGTAGGTGACGCCCTGGGCGATGGTGCTGTAGTAGGCGTAGCCGGTGGCATCGGCCACGCGGATGGGCATGATGCGCGCGGCCCCGGCCACGCCGGAGACGCCGACGCCGTTGTTCGTCGTCGCCGCGGCTGAGCCGGCCACCGAGGTGCCGTGGCCGGTGACGTCGGCGGTGTTGGCGTTGTTGTCGTAGAAGTTCCAGCCCGGCACCAGGCGCGCGGACAGGTCGGGGTGCGTGGCGAGCACGCCCGAATCCAGGATGGCGATGGTGATGTTGGCGCCCTGCGCCACGTCCCACGCCGCGCCGGCGGAGATCTTCGGCAGGTGCCATTCGCTGCCGACGTAGGGGTCGTTCGAGGCCATGTCGCGGCCGACGCGGCGGTCCAGCTCCGCGAACTTCAGCATCGGGTGGTGCGCCAGCAGGGCCTGCACCGCGGTCTCGGACGCCTGCGGCGGGAGGTCGACGATGTGCAGGTTGCTGCCGCCGACGCGGCGGGCCTTGCCGCCATGCGCTTGCAGCACCTTGTCCAGGTCCGCGGCGCTCAGTCCGGCGCGCGGCATCACCAGCAACCGGCCCTTGGCCCAGTCTTCGCCCGCGGGCTGGGCGTGCGCCGCGGCGCCCCAGCACGCACCGATGGCGGCTGCCAGCAGCACCCGGGCAAGGACGGCACGCGGGGAGTTCTTGCGGGAGGGTTGCGCCACGGCGGTGGTGCGGGGCCTGGTGATGCTCAAGACGTACTTCCTTGCAGGGGGGTGAGCCCTGGCCGGAGGTCCGCCGTCTTTGCCCGCAGCCGCGCGCTCGGCGCCAGCGCTGCTGGCGACCGGGTTTCGCGACTTTGCTTTTCGCACGCGTTGCGTGTGCGAAGGCTCAGTCTGGCAGTCCTGCCGTCCTGGGGCTCGCGCCCGTTAGACCGTTGACTTTGCGTGCCGCGCTTTCGCGCGGTTTGCCCTTGGCAGATGAGTCCCTGGGATGCCCGGTACATGCCTCTTACCGGGTCCTTAGCCGCTGTTTCCCGCTGCTGTGCTTACATTTTCGACAGCC
>CBIHPZ010000459.1:0-4030 GCA_966211865.1 uncultured Aquabacterium sp. | reverse complement strand
TCAGCAGGCCCAGGGCGCCACGTCGTCCACCGCCAGGCCATAACGCGCAATCGCATCGGCACAGGTGGTGGCATCGACCCGGCCCTGCCCGCGCAGCGCCGTCAGCGCGGCCAGCACCACGTGGTGCCGGTCCACCTCGAAGAAGCGGCGCAGCGCGGCGCGGGTGTCGCTGCGGCCGAAGCCGTCGGTGCCCAGTGCGGTGAAGGGCGCCTGCACGTGCGGCGCCACCAGCTGCGGCCAGGCGCGCACGTAGTCGGTGGCGGCGACGACCGGGGCGTTGCCGGCCAGGCAGCGCTGCACGTGGCTCTGGCGCGGCGCTGCGGTCGGGTGCAGGCGGTTGTGGCGCTCCACCTCGCGCGCATCGCGGGCCAGTTCGCTGAAGCTGGTGGCGCTCCACACCTCGGCGTGCACGCCCCAGTCATGCGCCAGCAGCTCGGCGGCGGCGATGACCTCGCGCAGGATGGTGCCGGAGCCGACGAGGCGCACCGTGGGCGCCACGCCCGCGTGGTCACGCGTCTTTTGCGTGTCATCAGGTGCGTGAACCGACAAGCGGTACAGCCCGCGGATCAGGTCGTCTTCCACGCCCGCCGGCAGCGAGGGCTGGGCGTAGTTCTCGTTCATCAGCGTGACGTAGTAGAAGACGTCCTGCTGCTGCTCCAGCATCTGCCGCATGCCGTGGTCCAGGATGACCGCGAACTCGCCGGCGAAGCAGGGGTCGTAGGCGCGGCAGTTGGGCACGGTGGAGGCTTGCAGCAGGCTGCTGCCGTCCTGGTGCTGCAGGCCTTCGCCGCCCAGCGTGGTGCGGCCGGCGGTGGCACCCAGCAGGAACCCGCGTGATCGCTGGTCGGCCGCGGCCCAGATCAAATCGCCGATGCGCTGGAAGCCGAACATCGAGTAGTAGATGTAGAAGGGCAGCATGGCCTGGCCGTGCACCGAATAGCTGGTGGCGGCGGCCGTCCAGCTGCTGATGGCGCCGGCCTCGCTGATGCCTTCTTCCAGGATCTGGCCATCGGTGGCCTCGCGGTAGCTCAGCACCGAGCCGATGTCCTCCGGCTCGTAGGCCTGGCCATTGAACGAGTAGATGCCGACCTGCTTGAAGAGGTTGGCCATGCCGAAGGTGCGCGCCTCGTCGGCCACGATGGGCACCACGCGCGGACCCAGCTGCGCGTCCTTCAGCAGGCTGGTGAGCATGCGCACGAAGGCCATGGTGGTGCTCATCTCCTTGCCCTCGGCCTGCAGCGCGAAGCTGCCGTAGCGCTGCAGCGGCGGCACGGGCACCGGGGCGGCGCTGCCGCGGCGCGCGGGCACCGGGCCGCCCAGCGCGGCGCGGCGGGCGTGCAGGTAGCGCATTTCGGGGCTGTCCGCGGCCGGCTTGTAGAAGCTGAGGTTCGCCGCCTGTTCGTCGGATAACGGCAGGTTGAAGCGGTTGCGGAAGGCGATCAGGTCCTCGCGTTCCAGCTTCTTCTGCTGGTGCGTGGTCATGCGGCCTTGCCCTGCTTCGCCCATGCCGTAGCCCTTCTTGGTCTGCGCCAGGATGACCACCGGCTGGCCGGCGGTGGCCAGCGCCGCGTGGTAGGCGGCGTGGATCTTCACCAGGTCGTGGCCGCCGCGCTTGAGGCGATCGATCTGCTCGTCGGTCAGGCCTTGTGCCAGCGCGGCCAGCGCGGGGTGCTGGCCGAAGAAGTGCTCGCGGTTGTAGCGACCGTCCTTCGCGGCAAAGGTCTGGAACTGGCCATCGACCGTGCTGGCGAAGGCGCGCACCAGGGCGCCCTGGGTGTCGCGGGCGAACAGGCCGTCCCAGTCCGAGCCCCACACCAGCTTGATGACGCGCCAGCCGGCGCCGCTGAACAGGGCTTCTAACTCGTCAATGATGCGGCCGTTGCCGCGCACCGGGCCATCCAGCCGCTGCAGGTTGCAGTTGACCACCCACACCAGGTTGTCCAGCTTCTCGCGCGCGGCCAGGGTCAGGGCGCTCATGCTCTCGGGCTCGTCCATCTCGCCGTCGCCGAACACGCCCCACACCTTGCGCGCGGCGGTGTCCTGCAGGCCGCGGTGCTGCAGGTAGCGCATGAAGCGGGCCTGGTAGATGGAGCTGATGGGGCCCAGGCCCATCGAGCCGGTGGGGAACTGCCAGAAGTCCGGCATCAGCCACGGGTGCGGGTAGCTGGACAGGCCGCGGGCCCCGTGCTGCCGCGCGGTGATTTCCTGGCGGTAGTGGGCCAGGTCGGCTTCCGAGAGCCGGCCTTCCAGGAAGGCGCGGGCGTAGACGCCGGGGGCGGAGTGGGGCTGGTAGAACACCAGGTCGCCCTCACCCGGGTTGGCTCCGCCGCGGAAGAAGTGGTTGAAGCCCACCTCGAACAGGTCGGCCGCACTGGCATAACTCGCAATGTGACCGCCCAGCTCGCCATAGGCCTGGTTGGCGCGAACCACCATCGCCAGCGCGTTCCAGCGCATCAGCGAAGCCAGGCGTTCTTCCAGCGCCAGGTCGCCGGGGAAGGGCGGTTGCTGCTCGGGCGCGATGGTGTTGACGTAGGGCGTGCCGCGGGCCGGCTGCCAGCCGATGTGCGGCGCGCGGGCCCGGTCGGCCAGGCGGTCCATGACCTCGCGCACGCGTTGCGGGCCGGCGGCGGCCAGCAGCGAGGCCAGCGCGTCCAGCCATTCGGCGGTTTCCTGGGGGTCGCTGTCCGGCTGGGCGGCGGCAGCGGAAGGAAGGGAAGCGGCCAGGTGCCGGCTGATCGAATCGTCGCTCATCGGGGTCTCCTGGCGCAGAACTGTAGGCCGCGCTGCGCCGCATCAATGATCGAAGTGCGTGGTGGCTCGCAGTCCCCGCGGCATACTCTGCCGCACTTTCGCAAATTGGCAGCATTTCATGGAATTCGACGCGATCGACATCCGCATCCTCCGCGAGCTGCAGGCCGACGGCAGCCTGTCCAACGTGGAGCTGGCGCGGCGCGTGGGGCTGTCGCCCTCGCCCTGCCTGGCGCGGGTGAAGGCCTTGCAGGCGGGCGGCGTCATCCGCCAGTACGTGGCGCTGCTGGACGCGAAAGAGCTGGGGCTGAACCTGAACGTGTTCATCTCCATCAGCCTGAAGCAGCAGACCCGCGCGGCGCTGGAGGCCTTCGAGGCCAAGGTGTGCGCCCGCGACGAGGTGATGGAGTGCTACCTGATGACCGGCGACGCCGACTACCTGATCCGCGTGGCCCTGCCGGACATGGCGGCGCTGGAGCGCTTCGTGCTGGAGCAGCTGTCGCCGATGAAGGAGGTGGAGAAAATCCGCTCCAGCTTCGCGATGAAGCAGGTGCGCTACAAGACGGCGCTGCCGCTCAGTTAGAGAATTAGCGCCGGCTGACGCCGCGTCGCCCCGTGCTGCATGGCCGCCGCGCGCCGGGCCGCCGCGACCCCGCACCGTGTGCGCCTCGGTTTGCATGGGAGCCACGCCGGCACGCGCCGCACGCAGCGGCGCGTCTGCGGCTCAAGCAAGCGGTTCGGGCAGCGCCTTCAACTGGCGGATGGGGGAGAAGCCGCACAGCGCCGCCTGCACCACGAAGCCGGCCAGCGCCAGCCACAGGCAGGCCTGCACGCCCCAGCCCGCGCCCACCCAGCCGCCCAGGGCCGCGCCGATGGGCCGCGCGCCGGTGTTCACCGTCAGAAAGATGGCCGAGACGCGGCCCAGCATCGCGCCCGGCGTGAGGCGCTGGCGCAAGGTGGTGGACGTGATGGTCCACAGGATGGGCCCGAGCCCGAACAGGAAGAACGATGCCGCCGCCAGCACCCCGCTGGGCCAGGCGAGGGTCGCGCACATCACCGCCATGGCCAGCACCGAGCAGCAGGGGCCCACCAGCACCGCCAGGCCATAGGGCAGGGCGCGGATGGCGCGCGGTGCCAGCAGTGCGCCGGTGACCATGCCGGCGCCATAGGTGGCCAAGGTCAGGCCCACGCCGGCGCCGCTCAGGCCCAGTTGCTTCACCGCGTACGGCACGTAGGCCGCCTGCAGCACGAACCACGCCAGGTTCCAGACGATGGCGGTGAG
>CBIHPZ010000458.1:0-4036 GCA_966211865.1 uncultured Aquabacterium sp. | reverse complement strand
CACGCCCACCCGCCAATCACACCGCATGCTTCTTCTCCGCCGTCGCCGGCAAGGGGGCGACGTAGCCGATCACCAGCATCAGCACGCCCACGCCGATGAAGGAGACGATGCGGGTGACCGTGCCGCTGCCCGACAGGTCCACCAGCAGCAGCTTCAGCACCACCACGCCCAGCAGCACCGCGCCCGCCACCCAGGGCGTGCGGTTGCCCTGGCGCGCAGCCCACCACATCAGCGCCAGCGCGGTGATGCTCCACAGCAAGGTCAGCCCGGTCTGCACGGCCAGCGAGCCGGTCCAGGCATCCAGGTGGTAGGGCACGCCACCCCAGTGGTGGAAGGCGCGCAGCAGCATGCCGTTGAGCCACAGAAAGCCCACGCCGCCGACCAGGGCCATCAGCAGCTCGCCGCGCGACAGCGCCAGCGCGTCGGCCTGGCCCGCCGGCGGCGCGCGGCGCAGCCAGGCGGCGATGGCGAGCATCGCGGCCGCGATGCCGAGGTCCAGCGGGTTCAGCAGCGGCACGTGCGGCAGCGGCCGCGCGGCGCCGGTGGACACCGCGTTGGCCAGCAGCACCCAGGCCAGCAGCGCCAGGCTCAGGCCCCCGGCCGCCAGGCCCTGGTAGGCCGTGGGCTCCAGCCGCAGCGGCCACAGCGCCGCGGCGCGCGGACGCAGCAGCAGCCCCAGCAGCAGCGCCGGCCCCACCAGCCAGCCCAGCCAGGGCCAGGCGCTGCCGGCGTCGCCCATTTCATGCGTTAGCGCACGGCCCAGCATGGCCAGCAGGCCCGCCACCACCCAGGCGCCGGCGGCATGCACGAAGCGGCGGCCGCCCTGCGGCCAGTGCGGTGCGGCATGGCGCAGCGCCAGCGCATGAACCACCAGCGCGAAGGCCCAGGCCCACCAGCCGCCATGGTGCAGCGGGTTGGTCTGCAGCACCGCCGAGATCGGCGCGCCGAGCATCAGGATCGGCGCATGGGCCAGCACCGGCAGCGCGATGCCGCGCCAGTCCAGCCGCGCCGCCAGCAACGCGTACACCAGCGCGATGGCCGAGAACACGGTGATCCACGCCGCCAGCGACAGGTGCCACGGCAGGAAGCGCTCGATCTGCAGCAGCGCCGCCGACAGCAGCCACAGCGTGGCCCAGCCGATCAGCAGCGGCTCGGCCACCTGCTCGGCCGCCGCCGTCGCGCCGCCGCGGTGCTGATGCACGAAGTACGCGGCCGCCAGCGAGGCCACCGCCGCCATCAGCGCATTGAAGAGCACCGCGTTCCACGGGCTGTCCGGCAGGCCGTGCTGCTCGTGCGCCCACAGCATCGCGAAGCCGGCGAGCAGCAGCAGCGTGTAGCCGAAGGCGCGCGGCAGCCGCCGCTGCTGGCGCAGGCCCAGCCACACCAGGCCCGCGCCCTCCAGCGACCAGGCGCCGGCGGTGCTGCGCGCGTCCAGCGCGAAGGGGATCACCAGGGTCAGGAACACCGTGCCGATGGCCAGGCTGCCCTCGAAGGCCAGCGCCAGCGCGGGGCGGCGCCGCATCCACGTGGCCAGCAGCACGTAGAACGCCGCCAGCACCAGCGCCGAGAGGGCCACGCCGTAGGCGGTGTGCTTCACCAGCCCGTACTGCAGCGCAAAGGCGGCGGTGGGCAGGCCGAACAGCAGGCTGCCGTTGACCCACTTCGCGCCGCGGCCCTCGGCCGCCGTGCCGCGCCGCACCGGCAGCAGCAGCACCGCGATGAAGACCAGGAAGAAGGCGATCAGGAAGCCCTGGCTGCTGGCGTAGTCGTCGGGCGAATAGCGCGTCACGCCCCACGCGGTGCCGACGACGAAGGTCCACAGGAAGCCGATGACGTTGAGCACGCGCCAGGTGCGGAACCACGCGACCGCCAGGATGCCGAGGTTGAGCACCAGGTAGTAGCTGAAGAGCGCCACCTGGTTGCCACTGCCGGTGGACACCAAGAGCGGCGTGGCGAAGCCGCCCAGCACGCCGATGACCGCCAGCCCGCGCGCCTCCTGCAGCACCGCCAGCGCGGCCGACAACGCGGCCACCATCACCATCAGCGCGAACACCGGCCCCACCGCCAGCACGCCGTAGAACTTGAAGGCGACGAAGACGGTGAGGTACAGCACCGCCACCGCGCCGCCCTGCAGCGCCTGCGCATAGCCGGGTCGCCTGCCGCGCAGGCGCCAGCCGATCACCAGCAGCACCAGGGCCACCGAGGCGATGCCGGCCAGGCGCAGTTCCACCGGCACGTGGATGTGTTCTGTCGCGTACTTTGCGAGGAAGGCGAGGCCCAGGAACAGGATGCCGACGCCGGCCTTGACGATGGTGTTGCCGCCGAAGAACCAGGCGCGCAGCGGGGCCAGCCAGTCGCTGGCGGGGGCCGCGGGGGCCGTGGCCGGCGCGGGCTGGCGCGCTTCCGGCAGCGGCAGCGGCGTGGTGGGCTTGAAGGCCGGGGCCGTGGCCGCGGCGGCGGTCGCGCTGGCGGCAGGCACCGGCGCCTGCAGGGATGCAGACGCCGCGGGCACGCGGGCGGCCGCGGGCTGGGGCACCGGCGGCGGCGCCTCGGGTGCGGCCAGGTCGTCCAGCAGCAGGTCGGGTTGTACCGCTGCGGTGTCGGGTGGGGGTTCCGCGGCGGCGGCTGTGGCGGGCGGGGCCGCGACCACGGCCGGCCGCGCCGCCACGGCCTCGCGCAGCGCCTTCAATTCACGCGCCTGGCGCTGCGTTCGAACCAGCAACCAACCGATCAGCGCGCCGAAGACGGCGCCGCCGTCATGGCCCATCGCACCGCCGAACAGCGCGCCCAGCGCAATCGCCACGATCCACCACATGTGGTCTGTTCCTTCCGGCTGCCGAATGCGCGGGCACTCTAGCAGTGGGGCGCTTCAGCGGGGTTGCGCGTGTTTCAGGCGCGTCGCTTGCGACCGGGCGCGGCGCGGCGCGCCACCCCGCGGGGCGGGCTTGACGGCTCGGCGACGGGCTGCGCCGGCCGCTTGGCAGGCGGTGGGGACGGTGGCGGCGGCGTCAGCAGCATCGTCAGGTAGGCATCGACCAGGCTGGGGCGGTGCGCGCCCACCGCCTCGTCGTCGCGGTGCGTTGCGCGCAGCGTCACCATGCCGACGTAGCTGGCGTAGCCCAAGGTCGCGCGGTCGCGCGCGGTGGCGGCGTCCAGGCCGGCGCGGCGCAGGGTCTGGGCCAGGAACGCGACGCGCGCGGCGGTGGCGCGTTCCACCACCGGCCGCACCAGCGGATCGGTGGCGGCATTCCACAGCGCGTACTGCAGGCGCACCGGGCGCGGCAGGTCGGGGCCGCGCCCTTCCACCGTGCGCGTCACGATGCGGATCAGCTCGCGCGCCTGTTGCGCCGTGTCGGGCACCTGCTCCACCAGGTCGATGATGGCCTGCGTGCCCTGCGCCTCCCAGCGCTCCAGCACCGCCAGCAGCAGCTCGTCGCGGTTCGCGAAGCACCAGTAGAACGCGCCCTTGGTCACGCCCTGCGCGCGCGCCAGCGGCTCCACCGCCAGCGAGGCCACGCCGTGCGTCGCCACCCAGTCGGTGGCGGCCTCGATCCAGTCGTCGCGGGTCAGGGTGGCTCGGCGTCCCATGGGATGTGTGTGTCTCGAGGTCGGCGATTCTAGGAACCGCTTGACGCGGGAGGTGAGGCTTGACGGCATGCCGGGCCGTTCATAACATTCGCATGCGTATGTTTTAGGAGCGCACCGTGTTCATCGACCTGCTCTGCGTCGCGATCCTGCTGTTCGCGGCCGGCTTCCACTTCTACTGGGGCCTGGGCGGCCGCGTCGGCTGGGCGGCGGCCTTGCCGCAGCACCCGGGCGGCGAGCGGGTGTTCACGCCCAGCGCGGGCGCCGCGCATGCGGTGGGCGCCATGCTGGTGCTGGCGGTGCTGGTCATCGCCGTGCACACCCAGGTGCTGCCGCTGCCGGTGCCGGCCTGGGCACCGCGCGCGGCGGTGGCGCTGATGGCGCTGGTCTTCCTGGTGCGCGCCTTCGGCTGGTTCCGCTACGCCGGCTGGTTCAAGCAGGTCAGGGACAC
>CBIHPZ010000457.1:0-4054 GCA_966211865.1 uncultured Aquabacterium sp. | reverse complement strand
GCGCCCCGCGCGCCCCGGCAGCAGCACCAGCGCAATGGCCAGCAGGATCAGCGCCACCGCCGCGCCGTCCTGCCAGTGCAGCTTTTCCCCCAGGAACAGCGCGCCCGAGCCGATGCCCAGCACCGGGATCAGCATCACGCTGGTGCTGGAGGCCACCGGCGTGAGGGTGCGGGCCAGGAAGAACCAGGCGGCGTGGCAGTAGCCGAACACCAGCGCGCCGTTGTAGACGATGGCCCACACGGCCGCCTGTCCGGGCATGCGCCAGCGCGCGGTCTCGAAGGCCAGCGCCAGCACCACCAGCACCACGGTGGTGGCGGCGGTCATCCAGAACGAGACGGTCAGCGTGCCGACACTCAGGTGCGCGCGGCGCAGCTGCTGGGTGCCCAGGCCCCACACCAGCGCCGCCACCAGCACCGCGCCCGCGGCCAGCGGCGCGCCGGACAGGCGGGTGAATTCATGCCACAGCAGCAGCATCACCGCGCCGCCCGCGGCCGCCACGCCGGCCAGCTGGCGCGGCGCCAGCCGCTCGCCGAACAGCGTGCGGCCCCACAGCGCGGAGAAGACCGGCATCGTGTAGCCCAGGATCGCCGCGCGGCCCGAGTTCAGGTGCGGCAGCGCCACGATCAGCAGCACGTGCCAGACCATCATGTTGGTGAGCGCCAGCCGGCCCACCTGGCCCCATTCCGCGCGCGGAATGCGGAAGGGCACCTTCATCACCAGCAGCGCCAGGGCCAGGCAGGGCAGGCCCAGCAGCAGCGACAGCGCGCGGAAGCTGAGCGGCGCCATGTCCGACACCGCCAGCTTCATGATGGGCCAGTTCAGGCCCCAGAACAGCGTGAGCAGCAACAGCACCCAGAACTGGCGCGCGTCGAGGCGGTGCGGGGCCGCGCTTGCGGCGGGAGAGGGCTTGTCGGACAGTTGGGCGGGCACGGCGGACATCGCGGAATTGTGGGCAGGGGCACCCTGCCACGTGCGAACACGGCAAACCGCCACGGTCCGCGATCCGGTCTTTGCTTGACTCTGCAGCGGCTCAAGGCTTTGCAATGCCGCCCATTCGTCCAACACCGTCCTTCCCTCGAAGCATGTCCGCCCACTGCAACCACCATCACCACCACGATCACGACCACGACCACGGCGCCTCGTCCGCGTCGCCCGGCTTCCGGCGCGCACTGTGGATCGCGCTGGTGGTGAACGCGGCGATGTTCGTCGTCGAACTCGGCGCGTCGTGGCAATCGGGCTCGGTGTCGCTGATGGCCGACTCGATCGACTTCTTCGGCGACGCCGCCAACTACGCGCTGTCGCTGGCGGTGGTCGGCATGGCGCTGTCGGCCAGGGCGAAGGCCTCGCTGGTCAAGGCCGCCTGCATGGCCGGGTTTGGCGTCTTCGTGATCGGCAAGGCCTTGTGGAACTTGAGCCACGGTGCCACGCCCGAGGCGCTGACCATGGGCAGCATCGGCTTCCTCGCGCTGGCGGCGAACGTGGGCGTCGCCATCGTGCTCTACCGCTTCCGCGGCGGCGACAGCAACATGCGCTCGGTGTGGATCTGCACCCGCAACGACGCCCTGGGCAACATCGCGGTGATGGGCGCGGCGCTGGGCGTGTTCGGCACCCGCAGCGCCTGGCCTGACCTGGCGGTGGCCGCCATCATGGGCACGCTGGCCCTGACCGGCGCGGCCACGGTGCTGCGACACGCGCGGCAGGAGCTTGCCCGGGCCTGATCAGCCGGCCTGGCCCACCGCGTCCAGTGCCATGGCCAGCGCGGCCAAGGCTTCCGGCGGCTGCGCGCTCACGCGCCACCAGCCGGGCAGGCCGAACGACGCCGCATCGCGCACCGCCACGCCCAGCCCGCGCAGGTGCCGGGCATCGATGGGCCGCGGCGGCCGCACGCAGAAGTGGGGCGTGACGCTGGGCCGGCATTCGAAGCCGCGCTGCGCGAGCAGCCGCAGCAGCTCGTCCTTCCACGCCCGCAGGCACGCGTGCGAGCGCAGCACCCAGTGCTGCACCGCCGCGCAAGCCCACTGGCCCAGCATGGCCTCGGCCTGGGCCGACAGCGGCCATGACGGCGCGGCCGCTTCCAGCGCGGCGCACCAGGCCCCGACGTCCCACGCCGCCGCGCGCGGCGCGATGGCATAGGCGCCGCGCACGCCGCTGAGGCCCAGTGCCTTGTTGGGGCTGCACAGCAGGAACACGGCGTCGCGCGCGGCGCAAGGCCAGGGCGACGCGCCTTCGAGGCGCAGCGGCGCATAGGCCGCATCCAGCACGGTGGGCAGCGCACCCGGGTCGGCCGGCGGCGGCGTGTCTTCGCCCAGCGGGCTCGACGGGTCGGCGCACCAGCGCAGCGTGGCCGCCGCATCGTCTTGGTGGCACGGCCGGCGCCAGGCCGAGGCGGCCGCCGCGTAGTCGCCATACGCATGGCGCGGCACCGACACCGCACCGGGCATCAACCAGCCACCCACGGCGGTGATGCGCTGGATGAACTCGCTGCCGCTGGCCGCCAGCAGCACGCGCTGCGGCGCCACGCCGTGCAGCACGGCCAGCGCCTCGCGCAGCGCGGTGCCCCGCGGGTCCGGATAACGCGCAAGATCAGCGGCCTGGATGGTATCCACCACCGGCGGGCAAGGGCCCGCGGCATTGGCGCAGGTGGAGAAATCCCAGCGCGCCGCGCCGGCCGCATCCGGTCCGCCATGCGTGCGCTGGCCGGCGTTCATGCGTTCAATCCTCGATGCCGCGCTGCGCCGGCACGCCGGCCTGGTGGTGGTGCTTCACCAGCGCCATCTCGGTCACGGTGTCGGCCAGGTCGATGAGTTCCTGCGGCGCGTTGCGGCCGGTCAGCACCACGTGCACCTGCGGCGGCCGCTCGCGCAGGCAGGCCAGCACCGGCTCCAGCGGCAGCCAGCCGTAGCGCAGCGGGTAGGTCACCTCGTCCAGCACGACGAGGAAATGCTCGCCGCCGCGGATGGTGGCCTCGGCCCGGGCCCAGCCGTCGCGCGCCAGCTGCGCGCTGTGCGCCAGGTCGCGGCTCTTCCAGCTGAAGCCGTCGCCCAGGCCCTCGATGGGCACGCCCAGGCCGCCGAACACGCGGTGCTCGCCGAAGCGGGCCGAGGGCACCTTCATGAACTGGTAGATCTTCACCGGCTTGCCGCGGCCGTGCGCGCGCAGCGCCAGGCCGAAGGCCGCCGTGCTCTTGCCCTTGCCGTTGCCGGTGTGAACGATGACCAGGCCGCGGCGCTCGCCGTCCGGGCGCGGGCTGGGGGCGGCGGGGGGTGCGACGATTTCCATGGACGCTTCCTTTGTTCGCTATTCGATGTCGAGTGCCAGCGCCACGCGCGGCGCGGTGCCGGCGGGACCGGGCTCGATGCGGATCGCGCCTTCGAACACCGCCACCAGCGCGGCCTGCACGTCCGGATCGCCCGGCGCGCCGTCGGCCCGCAGGCGGCCGCGCTGCAGCACCAGCAGCCGGTCGGCCTGCAAGGCGATGGGCAGGTCGTGCAGCACGCTCAGCACCGCCCGCGGCCGCACGGGGTCGTGCGCCAGGCGGCGGAAGAGGCGCGCCAGCGCCACCTGGTGCGGCGCGTCCAGGTGCGTGGTCGGCTCGTCCAGCAGCAGCAGCGGCGCTTCGGTGGCCAGCACGCGCGCCAGCAGCACGCGCTGGCGTTCGCCGCCGGAGAGTTCTCCCAGCCGCCGGCGCGACCAGCCGGCGCATTCGGTCAGCGCCATCGCGTGGTCCACCGCGGCGCGGTCGGCGGCGCCCGGCGTGCCCATCAGCCCCAGGCGCGCCATGCGGCCCAGCGCCACCGTCTCGCGCACGGTCAGCTCGCCGCTCACGTCGCCCTGCTGCGCCAGCCAGGCCAGGTGGCGGGCGCGCTCGGCGGGGCGAGCGGCGTGCAGGTCGTGGCCGTTCAGCCGCACGCGGCCGCTGCGCAGCGGCTGGAGCCCGGCCAGCGCCCGCAGCAGCGTGGACTTGCCGGCCCCGTTGGGGCCCACCAGCGCCGTCCAGCCGCCGCTCACTTCGACGTCCAGGTCCGCCAGGATGTCGCGCGCCCCCAGGCGCACG
>CBIHPZ010000456.1:0-4065 GCA_966211865.1 uncultured Aquabacterium sp. | reverse complement strand
GGAGCCGGAGCCGACACGGACGGTAGCGTTTCGTCCGACAGGAAGTTCGGCGCGCACCCGACACCGCCCGCGCGGCCACTTTCTTAGCATGGAGTCGCAGTCAGGGCCTCTTGCCCGCACTGCGCACCATGCGCGGACGTACACGACCGATCGACCTTCGCTCCCTGGCTTCCGTGTTCAGCGCCTGCGCGCTGGCCTGTTGCGCCGCCAGCGCCCACGCAGACACCGCCGACGAGGCCGCGCCCGTGCGTGCCGCGCCGCTGGTGCGCGGCGAGGTCGAGACCATCCAGGCCGACAACGCCTGGCAGAGCCAGCCCCGCGCCTACGACCCGTCGCTGCGCAGCGGCAGCACCGCCCAGCGCAGCATGCTGTGGGCCGGCCCCGGGGCCCTGCAGCTGGGCCTGGGCGTGCAACAGAACGCCAACCTCTCGCGCGGTTCCGGCGCCGCCGATTCCGGCCGGCCCTTCACCGCGCCGCAGATGGTGCTCGGTGCCAGCCTGGACACCAGCAGCACCACGCAGCTGCGCTGGCACACGCCGGTGCGGCCCGCGGCGGTCAGCCTGGTGCGCGAGGCGGAGGAGCCGCGGGTGATGGAGCTGTCCCTGGTGCTGAAGCCGCAGGACCCGCTGGCCAACCTGCGCCGCGGTTCGCTGATGAAGCTGGAGCTGGGCGGGCAGACGCAGCTGGCGCTGCGCCCGCGCGGCGGCAAGGTGATGCTGCGCCTGACCAGCCAGTGGTGATGCCGGCGGCGGCACGCCGCCCGGCGCATCAACCTGCGGTCACCCGCGCAGGCAACCGACCCACGGGCTAACGACCAACAGGATCGGCCGCCTGGGGCGAGGCGGCGGCGGTGGGCGCGGCCCGCTGCGGGATGCGCGCCCGCACGCAGGTGCCCTCCCCCGGCGCGGACTGCACCTCGAACTCGCCGCCTGCCGACTCCACGCGGTAGCGCATGCCGCGCAGGCCGTGGCGGCCGCTCATCGGCGCCTTCGGATCGAAGCCCTGGCCGTCGTCGGTCACCTCGATGTGCGCCCAGCCGTCCTCGGGCCGCATCACCACCCGCACGTCATGCGCCTGGGCGTACTTGGCGATGTTGGTGAAGGCCTCCTGCACCACGCGGTACATCGTCAGCTCGGCCTCCGGGCCCAGGCTCACCGGCTGCAACGACGCGTCCACCGCCAGGCCGCTGCGCTCGGCGAACTCGCGGCACTGGATCTCCAGCGCCGCCACCAGGCCCAGCGTGCTGAGCGACGACGGCCGCAGGTCCTCGATGATGCGGCGCTTCAGCGCAATGCCGCTGTTGAGCGTGGCCGTGAGGTGCGCCAGCCGCTCGGTGGCTTCGGGCGCCACGTTCGCCAGGCGCGGCTTGATGCGAGCCGCGTCCAGCTTGGCAGCCGTCAGCAGCGCGCCCAGCTCGTCGTGCAGTTCGCGCGCCAGGCGCTGGCGTTCGTCTTCGCGCGCGGTCTGCAGGTGGCGCGCCAGTTCGGTCAGGTCGGCCGTGCGCCGGCGCACCTCGTCTTCCAGGCGGTCGCGCTCGGCCTGCAGGGCCTGCTGCTGTTCCGTGCGCTCGCGCTCGCGCGCCTCCCGCTGGCGCAGCAGCATCACCAGCGCCAGCAGGCTGGCCACGGTCATCGACGCGACGCCGATGCGGTTGAACAGCAGGGTGTCGAAGATGCTGCGCGTGCCGGCCGCGATGCGCCGGCCTTCCAGCGCCATCAGCCGTTCGCCGCGCTGGCGGATGAACTCCATCTGGTCGCGGCCGATGTTGGTCATCACCACCTCGCGCGCGGTGTCGATGCGGCCTTCGCGCGCCAGGCGGATGGTCTCGCGCGCTTCGCTGAGCTTCAGCGAGACGGTGGCCGTCATCTCGCGCGCGATGGGCTTGGCCTCGGCGTCGCCGATGCGGTCGTAGTAGGCCAGCACCGCCTGCATGCTGTGCTCCAGCTCGGCCGCGGCGCTGTCGAAAGGTGCCAGGTACTCGTCGCGCAGGGTCAGCAGGTAGCCGCGCTGGCTGGACTCCACGTCCACCGAGCGCCGCATCAGCGCATGCACCGCCAGCTGCGCCTGCGCCATCTCGACCAGGCCGGTCACGGTCTGGCGCGCGCGCAGCGAACCGCCTTCGCTCACCGCCACGATCAGGCCGGCGGCCAGCAGCGCCAGCGGCAAGGCCAGGGCGCTGCGCCGCAGGCGGCGCAGCCAGTTGCTCAAGGGCATGGATGTCTTTCGCTCCGGGGCGTCGATCGCGTCAAACCCGAAGCGGATCATGAATCAGAAGGCGCGGTCAATTCGGCGCAGTAGGCAATCAGCTCGTCCAGTTCGCCGGACTTGTCGAACACCCGGTCGGCGCCCAGCGCGGCGCAGCGGCGGCGGATGTCGGGCGTGGCGTAGTTGCTCAGCACCACCAGCTTGCCGCCGCGGCCCAGCGCGCGGGCCTGGGCCAGCACCTCCAGCCCCGAGCCGGACTTCAGGAACACGTCGATGATCATCAGGTCGGCCTGTGCGCCGGGGCCGCGCAGCCAGGCCACCGCCTCGGCCTCGTCCTCCACCTCGCCCACCACCTCGACCGGCAGCAACTCCTCGAGCATGGCGATCAGGTTCTGCCGGATCACCGGGCTGTCTTCGACGATGAAGCAGCGCAGGCGCCGGCTGGCGGCAGCTTCGTCGGGCAGGCGTGGGGCAACGTCTCGCACGGCGGCACCGGCCCCGTGGGGCAGGTCATGGGAACTGGAATGCGCCATTATCTGGAGCCACGGCATCGGGTTCGCGCTGCGCCGCCCCGTTCAACCCGCGCGGCGGGCGCGGGACGGTGGGCGGCGCCCGCTCAAGTCAGCAGCGCCAGCAGAACGAAGGACGTGGTTCCCAGCCCCAGCACGGCGCCCAGCACCAGCGGCGAGGTCACCAGCCCGCGCGAACGCAGGCCCGCGGGTGCGCCACGCCCGGGCGGCGAATGCCCCGGCGGCAGCGTCAGGTGGGGAATCGCCGCCTCGTATCCCAGCACCGGATCGCCAGCGTCGGTGGCGAGGTGGAGGTGGCGGCGCGCTTTCATGGGTGTCTCCTTCGCCGTCTTGACGGCGGTTGGAAAGCGACTCTAGGGAACGAGGCCGCAGCCCCGAATCGGCGCCGCCGCCGATCCCGTGTAGGACAACACCGCATCTCCGCCGCGCGCTCGGCACAATCGCGCCTCCCCAACGCCACCGGGTCCCCCCTGCCCCGCTCCGTCGTGTTCAAGAACCTGATCGTCCACCGGCTCGCGGCCGGCTGGTCGGCCACCCCGGCCGACCTCGAAGAACTGCTCGCCACCCAGCGTTTCGTGGAATGCGGCGCCACCCAGGCCAAGTCGGCCGGCTGGGTGGAACCGCGCGGCGTGGCCCACGGCCCGCTGCTGGAAGTCATCGACGGCCAGTGGCTGCTGTCGCTGCTGGTGGAGCAGAAGGTGGTGCCCGGCGCCGTGGTGCGGCGTGAAGTCGAAGCGCGCGCCGCGCGCATCGAGCAGGAGACCGGCCGCAAGCCCGGCAAGAAGCAGCTGCGCGAGCTGAAGGACCAGGTGCAGCTGGAGCTGCTGCCGATGGCCTTCACCAAGCGCAGCACGGTGAAGATCTGGATCGCGCCGGCCGAGCGCCTGCTGATGATCGACGCCGGCAGCGCGCGCGTCGCCGACGACACCATCACGCTGCTGACGAAGACCCTGCCCGGCCTCTCGGCACAGGCGGTGAACACCGCCGTCTCGCCCGCCGCGGCGATGGCCGACTGGCTGGTCAGCGGCGACGCACCGTCCGGTTTCAGCATCGACCGCGACTGCGAGCTGAAGGCCGCCGACGGCGAAAAGCCCGCCGTGCGCTACGCCCGCCACGCGCTGGACATCGACGAGATCCGCGGCCACATCAGCGCCGGCAAGCAGCCCACGCGCCTGGCGCTAACGTGGAACGGACGCGTCTCCTTCGTGCTGACGGACGCGCTGCAAATCAAGAAGCTGGCCTTCCTGGACGGCGTCTACGAAGGCCGCAAGGCCGACCGCAACGACGAGGCCTTCGATGCCGACGCGGCCATCGCCACCGGCGAGCTGGC
>CBIHPZ010000455.1:0-4097 GCA_966211865.1 uncultured Aquabacterium sp. | reverse complement strand
CGCCTTGCGCTGGTTCAACAGGTTCAGCAGGTTGCCGCCCAGGATCAGCGCGGTGCCGATCACGGTGAGCAGGTCGATGCGCTCCGAATACACCAGCCAGCCGGCGCCGGCGGTCAGCGGCACGCGCAGGAAGTCCATGGGCACCACCACGGTGGCGTCGGCATGGCGCATGGCGCGGGTCATGCAGTAGTGGGAGAAGGTGCCGCAGAAGGCGATCAGCAGCACCCAGGCCCACACGGTGGGTGAAGGCCAGCGCCACACCGCCAGCGCCGGCACGAGGCCGATGAGGCTCTGCACGACCAGCATCCAGAAGATGATCTGCACCGCGCCGTCGGTGCGGGTGAGCGACTTGGTCATGGTCACCGACACCGCGAAGCCCAGCGCCGCCGCCAGCGCAATGGCCTGGCCCGCGCTGATGCCGGTGGCCGCCGGCCGCACGATGATGCCCACGCCCACCAGGCCCAGCAGCACCGCCAGCGCCTTCCAGGCGTTCATGCGCTCGCCCAGGAAGGCCACGGCCAGCAGCGCGGTCCAGATCGGCATCGTGAACTCGATGGCGACGACCTGCGCCAGCGGGATCAGGGTGAGCGCCACGAACCAGCCGTACTGCGCCGTGTAGTGCACCGCGTTGCGCACGCCGTGGTGCAGCAGCCGGCCGCTGCGCATGGCGGCCAGTCCGCCGGCCGCGTGCACCAGCGGGTAGAGCAGGGCCAGGCCGATGACCGAGCGCATCAGCATCACCTGGAACACGGCCAGCTCGCGCGTGGCCTCGCGCCCGGCCACGGCAATGATGACCATCAGCGAGAGCCAGCCGGCCATCCACGCCGCGGCCCGGCGGATGGAGGCCGGGGCGTCGCCCGGGCGGGAGGCTGCGGAAGACGCGGCGGGAAGAGTGCTCATCGACCAGGGACCAGGGAAGGGGGACGGCGGCTTGCCAGGGCGCGGGGCCCACCGGGCGAAAGCCAGAAAGCCAAAAAAGCCTGATAGCAAGCCCGCAGGCAACGCCGGCGGAACAGTCCGGCACGGGAAGCCGGCGCCAAGCCGCCCGAGCAAGATTGTTGCCTGCGCCCAGGCCCACCGCGGCCCGGGAAGCGCGCGTTGCGCGGCGCTGCCGATTCATGCATGCTGCAGACTCCCGGGTCGGCACGGCAGCACCGCGTGCCAGATGCCACAACCGCGCCACACGCAGCGCGGTCCGTTTCAGGGGGCCATGCCGAATTGACCGATCCGCAGTACGAAGTGCGCCGATCGGCGCCAACCGACCCGACCAGCTCGGAAGCTGAAGCAGCGCAGCTGGGCACACTCATGAACGCGCTGTCCGATGGCGTGTTCATCGCGCAGGACCACCGCTTCGTGCGCGCCAACCCGGCGCTGCCGGCCATGCTCGGGCATGCCCACGAGGCCTTCATCGGCATGGGCTTCGCCGAAGTCATTGCGCCGGAGCACCTCGCACTGTGGACCGAACGCTTCGACCGCCGCGTGGGCGAAGGGGCCGAGCCGCCGCGCGCCTACGAGGTGGCCTTCCTGCGCAGCGACGGCAGCCGCATCGAGCTGGAACTGCTGGCCAACCGCGTGCGGCACGAGGGCCGGCCGGCGGTGCTGGGCGTGCTGCGCGACATCGGCGAACGCAAGCGCACCGCGGCCGAGCTGGCGCGCCACCGCGACCACCTGGCCGAGCTGGTGGAAGAGCGCACCCGCGAGCTGCATGAAGCGGTCACGCAGCGCCTCGCCACCGAGGACCTGGTGCGCACGATCATGGACAACATCCCGGGCCGCATCGCCTACTGGGACACCGATGAGCGCTGCCAGTTCGTCAACCGCGCCTGGTGCGAGTGGTTCGGCATCCCGCGCGAACGCGCCATCGGCCGCACGGTGACCGAGCTGTTCGGCGAAACGCGCAACGCCGCCGCCCGGCCGCGGCTGGAACGCGCGCTGCAGGGCGAGGAACAGGTCTTCGAGCGCGAGGAGGTGAGCGCCGAAGGCCAATCGGCCTGCATGCAGCTGCACTACCACCCGCACGTGGTCGACGGCCGCACGCTCGGCTTCTTCGTGCTGGCCTTCGACATCTCGTCGATCAAGCGCACGCAGCACGAGCTGCAGCAGCTGAATGCGCAGCTGATCGAGGCCCGCGACCGCGCCGAAGCCGCGGCGCGCGCCAAGAGCAGCTTCCTGGCCAACATGAGCCACGAGATCCGCACGCCGATGAACGCCATCATCGGCCTGACGCACCTGCTGCGCCGCGACGCCACCGACGCCAACCAGGCCGCCCGCATCGACAAGGTGACCGACGCCGCGCAGCACCTGCTGGGCATCATCAACGACGTGCTGGACCTGTCGAAGATCGAGTCCGGCAAGTTCGAGCTGGAGGCGATCGACTTCCCCGTGGACCCGCTGCTGTCGCGCTGCTGCGCGCTGGTGACGGACGCCGCGCGCGCCAAGGGCCTGGAGCTGGTGATCGACACCGAAGGGCTGCCGCCGATGCTGCGCGGCGATCCCACGCGGCTGTCGCAGGCGCTGGTGAACCTGCTGGGCAACGCGGTGAAGTTCACCGAACGCGGCTCGGTCACGCTGCTGGCGCGCGCCACGGCGGAAGACGCACGCGGCGTGCACCTGCGCTTCGAGGTGCGCGACACCGGCATCGGCATAGCGCCTGAACGCATCGGCCAGCTCTTCAGCGCCTTCGAGCAGGCGGACAGCTCGATGACGCGTCGTTTCGGTGGCAGCGGCCTGGGCCTGGCCATCACCCGTCACCTGGCGCAGTTGATGGGCGGCGAGGCGGGCGTCGACAGCACGCCCGGCGTCGGCAGCCGCTTCTGGTTCACCGCCTGCCTGCCTTCGGCCGGCACCGCGGCACGGGCGCTGCGGGAAACCGCGCTGGACGGCCTGCACGCGCTGCTGGTGGACGACCTGCCCGAGGCCCGCGCCGCGCTGGGCAGCATGCTGGGCCAGCTGGGGCTGCGCGTGGCCTCGGCAGCGTCAGGCGCCGATGCGCTGGCGCTGTTCCACGCCGCGATGGCGGCGGGCGACCCCTTCGCGGTGGCGGTGGTCGACGTGGTGATGCCCGGCATCGACGGCATCGAGACCGTGCGCCAGCTGCTGGCCGCTTCGCCCGACGACGAGGTGCCGGCCTGCCTGCTGGTCAGCGCCTCGGTCGATGCGCAGGTGCGGCTGCGCGCCGGCGAGCTGGGCGTGGGCCGGGTGCTGGAGAAGCCGGTGTCGCTGTCGGCCCTGCACGACGCGGTGCTGGCGGCGCTGGCCGACCGCGGCGTCGAGGCGCACCCGCCCGCCGCGCCCGATTCACGCGCCGAGCAGACGCTGCGTGAACGCCACCGCGGCGCCCGCATCCTGCTGGCCGAGGACAACCCGATCAACCAGGAAGTGGCGACCGACCTGCTGCGCATCGCCGGGCTGGAGGTGGACGTGGCCGGCGACGGCGAGCAGGCCGTGGCCATGGGCAGCACGGGCCGCTACCAGCTGATCCTGATGGACATGCAGATGCCCGTGCTCGACGGCCTCGAAGCCAGCCGCCGGCTGCGCGCGCTGCCGGCGCTGGCCAACACGCCGATCATCGCGATGACCGCCAACGCGTTCGGCGAAGACCGCGCGGCCTGCCTGTCGGCCGGCATGAACGACCACGTGGCCAAGCCGGTGGACCCCACGCTGCTGTACGACACCCTGCTGCGCTGGCTGCCCGCCGCGCCGGTGCGGGCCGAGGAACCCGGGGCCGGGGCCGCCGCGGCCAGCAGCGGGCTGCTGCCGGCGGTGCCGGGGCTGGACACGGTGCGCGGCCTGCGCTTCTTCGCTGGCCGGCGCGAAAGCTACGTGCGCGGCCTGCGGCAGTACGTCTCCCTGTACGGCACCGGCCTGCCGGCGGCCGACCGCTTCCTGAGCGGCGCCAGCGGGCCCGAGGACACCGCCGCGCTGCGGCAGGAGCTGCATTCGATGGGCGGGGCCAGCGCCGCCATCGGCGCGCTGGCGCTGGGCGAGCGGGCGGTGGCGCTGGAGGTGGCGCTGCGCGCGGGCACCCCCGGCGCGGCGCAGGCGGCCGAGGTGGCGACGCTGCGCGACGAGGTGGCTTCGCTCGTGCGGCAATTGCG
>CBIHPZ010000454.1:0-4100 GCA_966211865.1 uncultured Aquabacterium sp. | reverse complement strand
GTGGACGGCAATCGGCTGCCCACGCTGCGCATCACGGCCGAGGCCATCGTCGGCGGCGACGCCAAGGTGGCGTCGATCTCCGCCGCGTCCATCCTGGCCAAGGTGCACCGCGACCGGCTGTGCGTCGAGTTGGACGCTCGCTATCCGAACTATGGATTTGCCACGCACAAGGGATACGCCACGGCCGAGCACCTGGAAGCGCTGCGCCAGCACGGCGCCTGCGAGGTGCACCGCCGAAGCTACGCCCCCGTGCGCGAGGCGCTGGAGCGTTGAAGAAGCCGAGCCGTGTCGCTGCCCGAACCCATCCACATCACCTCACGCGACAACCCGCTGCTGCAGCGCTTGCGCAAGCTGGGACGCGACCATGGGGCATACCGCGAATCGGGCCATGCGTGGCTGGAAGGCGAGCACCTGTGCAGCGCGCTGCGCGCCCGCGGCCTGAGGCCTGCGCAGGCGCTGATCGCCGACAGCGCCTGGCAGCAGCCGGCGCTGCGCGAACTGGCGCAATGGGCGCCCCGCGTGGTCACCGTGCCCGACGCCTTGTTCGAGGGCATCAGCGCCTTGCCGTCGCCGGCGCGCATCGGCTACGTGTGGACGTTGCCGCCGGCCGGCGAACTGCTGCCGGACGCGCCCACCGTCGTGCTCGATCGCCTGCAGGATGCGGGCAACGTCGGCAGCGTGCTGCGCAGTGCTTCGGCCTTCGGATTCCAACAGGTGCTGGCGCTGCGCGGCACCGCACTGCTGTGGTCGCCCAAAGTGCTGCGCGCCGCCATGGGCGCGCACTTCGGCCTGCACCTGGTCGAAGGACTGGCCGCTGAGCGGCTGGCCGAACTGAACGTGCCGCTGGTTGGCACCAGCCTGCAGGCCACCGAAGAATTGCACCGCAGCCTTTTGCCCTGGCCTTGTGCCTGGCTGCTGGGCCACGAAGGGCAGGGCGCCGATCCGGCACTGCTGCAGCGCTGCGCGCTCAGCCTGCGCATCGCGCAGCCGGGCGGCGAGGAGTCGCTGAACGTGGCCGCTGCCGCCGCGGTGTGCCTGTACGAATCGTCGCGCCAGGTGCTGGCGGCCGCTCAGGATCAGTAGATCAGCCGGTCCGGCCGGATGTCGCGCAGGATGGTCGTCGCGATCTCCTCGATCGACTTGTGCGTGGAACTGAGCCAGGACACGTTGTTGCGCTTCATCATGGCTTCCGCCTCGCGCACCTCGTAGCGGCAGTTTTCCAGCGCGGCGTACTTGCTGTCCGGGCGCCGCTCGTTGCGGATCTGTGCCAGGCGCTCGGGGTCGATGGTCAGGCCGAAGCACTTGCTCAGGTGCGGGCTCAGGGCCGAAGGCAGCTTGTTGCGCTCGAAGTCTTCCGGGATCAGCGGGTAGTTGGCGGCCTTGATGCCGTGCTGCATCGCCAGGTACAGCGAGGTGGGCGTCTTGCCGCAGCGGCTGACGCCCAGCAGGATCACGTCCGCCTGCGCCAGGTTGCGCGCCGACTGCCCGTCGTCGTGTGCCAGCGAGAAGTTGATGGCCTCGATGCGATCGTTGTATTCGCTGCTCTTGGCCGCGTCCGAGAATCGGCCCACGCGGTGGTTGGACTTGATGCCGAACTCGATCTCCAGCGGTTCGACGAAGGCCTTGAACATGTCCAGCACCAGGCCATGGCAGGCCTCGCCGGTGACGATCTCGCGCACCTCGTCGTTCACCAGCGTGATGAAGACGATGGGTTTGCGACCCTCCGCGGCCGCCACCTGGTTGATCTCGGCAACGACGGCGCGCGCCTTGTCGACCGTGTCGACAAAAGGCCGCCGCACGTGGCGGGGCTTGGCGGCGAACTGCGCCAGGATGGAATTGCCGAAGGTTTCAGCGGTGATGCCGGTTCCGTCCGAGACAAAGAACACGCTTCGTTGGGGCATGGCAAGGCGGCGCGGCCGCTGATTTCAGGGAGGGTTCAGGGATGATAGGGGTTTGTTCCCTAGAATCCGCGGATCGAGCGCACGCTGCGCTCTCCTGTCTCACAGCGCCAGAGCGCGACATCCCGCTGCACGCAAGCGATGAGCCCCTCCCGCCGACAACTTGAATCGACAAGCGCAGGAGCGTGGGCCCGTGGTGCAGCCTGGACGGCACCGGTTTCTCACCATCACGGAGCTTTCCCATGTCTTCCACGCATCTGGCGACCGCCCTGGTCGTTCCGTTCGAACAACTGAGGATGACCGATGTCGAGGTCGTTGGCGGCAAGAACGCCAGCCTCGGCGAAATGATCAGCCAGCTCAGCGCATCGGGCGTGCGCGTGCCCGGTGGCTTCGCCACCACGGCCCACGCGTTCCGGCAGTTCCTGACCCACGGCGGCCTCACCGACAAGATCAACGCGCGCCTGGCGGCGCTGGACACCGACGACGTCAAGGCACTGGCCGCGGCCGGCGCCGAGATCCGCGGCTGGGTGATCGACGCGCCGTTCCCGGCCGACTTCGAAGCCGCCGTGCGCGAGTCCTTCGCCGCATTGACTGCCGGCAACCCGGAGGCCAGCTTCGCCGTGCGCTCGTCGGCCACGGCCGAAGACCTGCCCGACGCCTCGTTCGCCGGCCAGCAGGAGACCTTCCTCAACGTGCATGGCATCGACGACGTGCTGCACAAGATGAAGGAGGTGTTCGCGTCGCTCTACAACGACCGCGCCATCAGCTACCGCGTGCACAAGGGCTTTGCCCATGCCGACGTCGCGCTGTCGGCCGGTGTTCAGCGCATGGTGCGCTCGGACGTCGGCGCCGCCGGCGTGATGTTCACGATCGACACCGAGTCGGGCTTCGAGGACGTGGTCTTCATCACCGCCAGCTACGGACTGGGCGAGACGGTGGTGCAGGGCGCCGTGAACCCGGACGAGTTCTACGTGCACAAGCCGGGCCTGAAGGCCGGCAAGCAGCCCATCATCCGCCGCAACCTGGGCTCCAAGCTGATCCGCATGGAATTCGCCAGCGACGCCGAGCGCGTGGCCAGCGGCAAGCTGGTGAAGACCGTCGACACGCCGCCAGAGCTGCGCAACCGCTATTCCCTGAATGACGCGGATGTGATCGAGCTGGCCAAGTACGCGCTGATCATCGAGGACCACTACAAGCGCCCGATGGACATCGAGTGGGGCAAGGACGGCGCCGACGGCAAGCTCTACATCCTGCAGGCCCGCCCCGAGACGGTGAAGAGCCAGGCCGCCGGCCAGACCGAGCACCGCTACAAGCTGAAGGGGCAGAGCACGGTGCTGGCCGAAGGCCGCGCCATCGGCCAGAAGATCGGCACCGGCCCTGTGCGGCTGGTGAGTTCCATCGCCGAGATGGACAGCGTGCAGCCGGGCGACGTGCTGGTCACCGACATGACCGACCCGAACTGGGAACCGGTGATGAAGCGTGCCTGCGCCATCGTCACCAACCGCGGTGGCCGCACCTGCCACGCGGCCATCATCGCGCGCGAGCTGGGCATCCCGGCGGTGGTCGGCTGCGGCGACGCGACCGAGACCTTGACGGACGGCGCGCTGGTCACCGTGGTGTGCTCCGAAGGCGACACCGGCTTCATCTACGACGGCCTGCTCGAGACCGAGGTGACCGAGGTGCGCCGCGGTGAACTGCCGTACTGCCCGGTCAAGATCATGATGAACGTCGGCAACCCGCAGCTGGCCTTCGACTTCGCGCAGATCCCGAACTCCGGTGTCGGCCTGGCGCGGCTCGAGTTCATCATCAACAACAACATCGGCGTGCACCCGAAGGCCATCCTCGACTACCCGAACGTCGATCCGGACCTGAAGAAGGCGGTCGAGTCGGTGGCGCGCGGGCATGCGTCGCCGCGCGCGTTCTACGTTGACAAGGTGGCCGAGGGCGTCGCGACGATCGCCGCCGCGTTCTGGCCCAAGCCGGTGATCGTTCGGCTCTCCGACTTCAAGAGCAACGAGTACAAGAAGCTCATCGGCGGCTCGCGCTACGAGCCGGACGAAGAGAACCCGATGCTCGGTTTCCGCGGCGCGTCGCGCTACATCAGCGGCGAGTTCGCCGATGCCTTCGGCATGGAGTGCGAGGCCCTGAAGCGCGTGCGCAACGACATGGGCCTGACCAACGTCGAGATCATGGTGCCCTTCG
>CBIHPZ010000453.1:0-4101 GCA_966211865.1 uncultured Aquabacterium sp. | reverse complement strand
CCTAGCGCGCAAGCGGCGCGGCCAGGTCGCGCAGGTGCGTGGGGCCGGCGCGGCGTTCGATCTCGGCCAGCACCTCGCGGCCCCAGCCGGCGGCGAAGAGCCATTCGGCCACCACGAACATCGGGCCCACCAGCAGGCCCACCAGGTCGTCGACGAAGGCGGGCTTGCGGCCTTCGTAGTAGTGGCCGATGAACTGCAGGATCCAGCCCACGGTGAAGAGGCCCACGCCCCAGCCCAGCCAGGCGGCGGTGGTCCCCGTGGCCAGCGGGATGGCCAGCGCCATCAGCGCGGCGTTCACCAGGCTGACCGCCAGGCCCAGCACCAGGTTGCCGCGGGTCATGTACCAGGCCGTGCTGGCGGCCCAGACGATCCACGCCAGGTTGACCCCGGCCACGCTGCCGCGCGCCAGCAGCACGCCGATCGCGAAGACGATCAACGGGATGCCGAAGAAATGGGTGGCGATGTTGCGGCGGTCGCGGTGGTATTCGGCGTATTGGGCGAGCAGGTCGATCGCCGGGCGGAATGGGCTGGCGGCCATGGTGGCTTCTCCATCGGGTCCGATGCCTCACTTCAGCACAGTGCCGCGACGCCCGCCATGGGGGATGGCCCGCAATGGCGCTGGGGCCGGCACCTAGAATCCGCCCCAATTCGAGGGGTTCTCTGCAATGACGATCAAGAGCGACAAGTGGATCCGGCGCATGGCCGAGGAGCACGGGATGATCGAGCCCTTCGAGCCCGGCCAGGTGCGCAGCGCGCCCGACGGCCACAAGATCGTCAGCTACGGCACCTCCAGCTACGGCTACGACATCCGCTGCGCGCCGGAATTCAAGGTCTTCACCAACATCCACTCGACGGTCGTCGACCCGAAGAACTTCGACGAGAAGAGCTTCGTGGACATCGAGGCGGACGTCTGCATCATCCCGCCCAACAGCTTCGCGCTGGCGCGCACGGTGGAGTACTTCCGCATCCCGCGCAACGTGCTCACCATCTGCCTGGGCAAGAGCACCTACGCGCGCTGCGGGATCATCGTCAACGTGACCCCGTTCGAGCCGGAGTGGGAAGGCTACGTGACGCTGGAGTTCAGCAACACCACGCCGCTGCCGGCCAAGATCTACGCCGGTGAAGGCTGCGCCCAGGTGCTGTTCTTCGAGAGCGACGAGGTCTGCGAGACCAGCTACAAGGACCGCAAGGGCAAGTACCAGGGCCAGCGCGGGGTGACGCTGCCGAAGACCTGAGCGGACCGTCCGCTCGGACGCGCCGGGATGCTCCTCCCGCTTCAAGCGGCTTGAACCGGAACTGGTGGCCCGGGCCGCCGCTTCTCGGGGCTTTCAGGCGGCGCGGGCGCCGCAAGATCGTGCACACCTGCCGATCCGGGGCCCACCGCGATGCATCCCCTCCACGACCATCCTGCACACATCGAGCGGCTGCCCAGCCGCTATTTCGGCGGCGGCCGGGTGCTGCCGGCGCTGGTGCCGAACTGTTGCGTGGACATGGGCCTGCTGGCCAGCCTGAAGGATGGCATGGCCGCCTTCGGCGAGACGGTGGCGGTGCAGCGCATGCGCTACGACCGCCGCTATGCGTTCGAGCGCATCGCGTTGGCGCATGGCCTGTCCGATCCGGTGCTGCGCCGCGTGGCGCTGATGCTGTTCGAGATCTACAACGGCTGAGGGCCCAGCCGCTGTCCGGCTTGCGGCAAGGATTTCAGGACTGCACGGCGCGGCCGGTGGCCACCAGGGCCGGCAGCCAGTCGCAGCGCAGCGCGCCGCTGCGGTGCAGGCGCTTGCGCAGCCCGACGTAGAAGGTCGGCGCCAGGTACAGCAGCAGGCAGGCCGGCAGCCCGGGCTGCGGTGCCAGCAGGGCCGCAGCCGGCAGGCCCATCCAGCCCAGGATCCAGCAGGTGAGCATCACGTCCCAGACGTGGTATTCGAGGCCATGATCGCGGTGGTGCGTCTGGTGCCAGCGCTTGATCATCGACAGTTGGTTGAGCGTCATCACCGCATCCCTCGCGTATCAGCGTTTGCCCTAAGTTTAGGCGGTCTGTCAGCTTTGCGTCAGCAAAATGCAGGCCCGATTGGCCCGTATTTGGGTGCCCCGGAACGAGGAGACCGGCATGAATCCCGCATCACACGCGCATCAACGCATGACCGGACTGCGGGCGGCCGACCGCGGCAAGGTGGTGTCCGCCGCGGACGCGGTGCAGCTGCTGGCCGACGGCGACACGCTGGCCACCGGCGGCTTCGTCGGCATCGGCTTCCCGGAGAACCTGGCGGTGGCGCTGGAGCAGCGCTTCCTGGCCACCGGCGCACCGCGCAACCTGGGCCTGGTCTACGCCGCGGGCCAGGGTGACGGCAAGACCCGCGGCCTGAACCACCTGGGGCACGAGGGCCTGGTCGGCCGCGTGATCGGCGGCCACTGGGGCCTGGTGCCGGCGCTGCAGAAGCTGGCGGTGGCGGGCGCCATCGAGGCCTGGAACCTGCCGCAGGGCGTGATCTCGCACCTGTTCCGCGACATCGCCGCCGGCAAGCCCGGCCACCTGTCCAAGGTGGGCCTGGGCACCTTCGTCGACCCGCGCCACGGCGGCGGCTGCATCAACGACCGCACGCCGGCCGACCGGGTGCGGCTGATGGACATCGACGGCGAGGAGTACCTCTTCTACAAGGCCTTCCCGGTCGATGTCGCCTTCATCCGCGGCACCACGGCCGATGCCGACGGCAACATCACGATGGAGCGCGAGGCGCTGACGCTGGAGGCGCTGGCGATCGCGATGGCGGCCCACAACTCAGGTGGCATCGTCATCGTGCAGGTGGAACGCCTGGCCGAGCGCGGCTCGCTCAAGCCGCGCGAGGTGAAGATCCCGGGCGTGCTGGTGGATTGCGTGGTGCTGGCCGAGAAGCCCGAATACCACCACCAGACCTTCGCCGAGCCCTACAGCCCGGCCTTCGCCGGCGAGCTGCGCGTGCCGGCCGGCCATGTGGAGCCGATGGCGATGAGCGACCGCAAGCGCATCGCCCGCCGTGCCGCGCTGGAGCTGAAGCCGAACCAGGTGGTGAACCTCGGCATCGGCATGCCGGAAGGCGTGGCCGCGGTGGCGGCCGAGGAACGGGTGATCGACCTGATCACGCTCACCGCCGAGCCCGGCGTGATCGGCGGCATTCCGGCCGGCGGCCTCAACTTCGGCGCCGCGGTGAACACCCAGGCCATCATCGACCAGCCCTACCAGTTCGACCTCTACGACGGCGGCGGCCTGGACCTGGCCATCCTGGGCCTGGCGCAGGCCGACGCCGAGGGCAACCTCAACGTCAGCCGCTTCGGGCCGCGCCTGGCCGGGGCCGGCGGCTTCATCAACATCAGCCAGAACGCCAAGCGGGTGGTCTTCGTCGGCAGCTTCTGCGCCGCGGGGCCGGATGGAAAGCCGTGCGCCAAGTTCGTACAGCAGGTGGAGCACCGCACCTTCTCCGGCCGCGAGGCCTGGCGGCGCGGGCAGCCGGTGCTCTACGTCACCGAGCGCTGCGTCTTCCGCCTGCACGAGCGCGGCCTGCAGCTGTGCGAGGTGGCGCCGGGCATCGACATCGAGCGCGACATCCTGGCGCTGATGGGCTTCGAGCCGGTCATCGAGGGCACGCCGGCGCTGATGGACGCGGCCATCTTCGACGATGCCCCGATGGGCCTGCGCGCCCGCCTGCTGATGGTGCCGCTGCCGGACCGCCTGGCCTACGACGCGGCGCAGCGCACGCTGTTCATCAACTTCGAACGCCTGACGATCCGCACGCGCGACGATGTGGACGCGGTGCGCGGCGAGGTCGAGCGCCTGCTGTCGGCGCTGGGCCACAAGGTCACCGCCGTCGTCAACTACGACCACTTCGTGCTGGACCCCGAGGTGGCGGACGACTGGGCCGCGATGGTGCGCGAGCTGGTCGACCGCCACTATGCCCAGGTGGTGCGCTACAGCACCTCGGGCTTCCTGCGCGCGAAGCTGGGGCCGGCGCTGGCCGCGCGCGGCGTGGCGGCGCACCTGTATGAAAGCGCGGACCAGGCGCGGGCGGGGCTGAAGCGGCCATGAGCCCTGGGCCCTGAGCGCCCGGCGCTCGGCGCTTGGCGCTT
>CBIHPZ010000452.1:0-4123 GCA_966211865.1 uncultured Aquabacterium sp. | reverse complement strand
GGCGGCGAACACCTGGCCGGCACCAGCCTCGCCCATGCCCAGGCGCTGCTGCAAAAGCGCCCGGAACCTCCGCCGGCCGCATCCAAGCGGCGCACCCGCGCATGAACGCCGCCCGATCACCGCAGGGCATCAGTCGCCGCCCGAGCGGCACGCGCACCGCGTCATGGACACACGCATGACCACCGAAGCAGCCACCGCGCGCACCAAGGAACTGGTGCTGATCACCGGCATCTCCGGCTCCGGCAAGTCCGTCGCGCTGCACGCCCTGGAAGACGCCGGCTACTTCTGCGTCGACAACCTGCCGCCCGAGCTGCTGCGCGACTACATGCGGCTGGACCACCCGCGCTACACCGAGCGCGTGGCCATCGCGGTGGATGCACGCGCGGCCCGCTCGCTGCCGGCGCTGGTCCCGCTGATCTTCGAGCTGCGCAGCGAAGGCGTCACCATCCGGCCGCTCTTTTTGGACGCCAGCACCGACACGCTGGTGCGGCGCTTCTCCGAGACGCGCCGCCCGCACCCGCTGTCGCAGCCCGACGACAGCGGCACGCACCACGCGCTGATCGAGGCCATCGAGCTGGAGCGCCTGCTGCTGGCCGAGCTGCGCGAGGTCTCCACCGTCATCGACACCAGCACCTTGCGCCCCGCCGGCCTGCGCGCGCAGGTGCGCGACCTGGTGGCGGCGCGGCACGACCGGCTGACCCTGGTCTTCGAGTCCTTCGCCTTCAAGTACGGCGTTCCGCTGGATGCCGACTACGTCTTCGACGTGCGCATGCTGCCCAACCCCTATTACGTGCGTGAGCTGCGGCCGCTGTCCGGCCGCGACGCGCCGGTGGCCGAGTACCTCGCCGAGCAGCCCGAGGCGGGCGAGATGCTGGCCCAGATCGAGACCTTCCTGCGCCGCTGGCTGCCCGCACTGGCCACCGACCAGCGCGGCTACGTGACCGTGGCGATCGGCTGCACCGGCGGCCAGCACCGTTCGGTCTACATCGTCGAACAGCTGGGCCGGCGCTTCGCCGACCACGGCGCCACGCTGATCCGCCACCGCGAACTGGACGCCGTCGATTGACCGCTTCGCCCAAGCCCCTGGCCGGCCTGCCGCTCTTCCCGCTGCAGACCGTGCTGTTCCCCGGCGGCGTGCTGAGCCTGAAGGTGTTCGAAGCGCGCTACCTCGACCTCGTCAGCCGCTGCCTGCGCCAGTCCACGCCCTTCGGCGTCGTGTGCCTCAAACAGGGCACCGAGACCCAGGCCGCCGGCGCCGAGCGGGTGCGCTTCGAAACCGTCGGCGTGCTGGCGCATCTGCAGGACGTGGACGCCGAACAGGCCAGCATCCTGCGCGTGCGCTGCGTTGGCGGCCGCCGCTTCCGGACCACCCGCCCCAAGCAGTTGCCTGACGGCCTGTGGGTGGCCGACACCACCTTGTTGCCCCCCGACGAGGCGGTGCATCCCACACCGGAGCAGTTCCCGACCGTCGAGGCGCTGACCAACGCCATCGAATCGCTGCGCCAGCAGGGCCACACCCCCTTCGCCGAACCCTATCAGCTGAATGACGCGGGCTGGGTGGCCAACCGCTGGTGCGAGATCCTGCCGATCTCGCTGGCCGCCAAGCAGAAGCTCATGGAGCTTGAAGAGCCGACGATGCGGCTGAACCTGGTGGGCGAATTCCTGCGCGGCAAAGGTGTCATCGGCGGCTGACGCGGCCCGGGGCCTGCGTGCGGGCGCCTGACGTCAACGCCCCGCGTGACCTCAGGCGCAGCCACTCGGGGGATGGGCTCGGGCAGCGGCTCAGCGCGACGGTCAGGGCAGCAGTTCGACCAGCCGGCGCACCGGCGCGGGCAGGCCCAGCGCGCGCGCCTCGTCGCGCGCAAACCAGCGGCCCTCGGCCAGCGCGGCGTCCAGGCGCTGCTGGGCCGGCTTCGGCAGGCGGTCGGGCAGCGCCCAGTGCCACGGGCGGAGGTGCCAGTCGCGGTGCGTCAGCACGTGCGTGAAGGGCTGCCAGGCTTCCAGTGCCCCGGGGCCGTCGCCCGCCAGCGCCAGCAGCGTGTCGTCGTCGTCGAAGGCGGGCGGCGTCCACAGCCCGGCCCAGATGCCGCGCGCCGGCCGCTGCACCAGGTACAGGCGCTCGCGCTGCGTCAGCAGCAGCAGGCTGTGCTGCAGGGTGCCGCGCTTGGTGGTGCGCGTCTTGACCGGGTAGGCCTCGGGCCGCCCCTCCGAGCGCGCCACACAAGGTTCCTGCCAGGGGCAGTGCAGGCAGATCGGGCGCTTCTGCGTGCACACCGTTGCGCCCAGGTCCATCAGGCCCTGCGTATAACTTTCTATGTGAGCGTCCGGCAGCAGGTCCTGCGCGTGCTGCCACAGCACGCGTTCGTTGGCGGCCTGGGCCAGGTCGTCGCCAAAGCCGAGCACGCGCGTCAGCACGCGCTTGACGTTGCCGTCCAGGATCGCCACCCGCTCGCCGAAGCAGAAGGCGGCGATGGCCGCTGCGGTGGACCGGCCGATGCCGGGCAGCTCGGCCAGCGCGGCGCTGCTGTGCGGAAAGGCGCCGCCGTGCAGTTCCACCACCGCCTGCGCACAGCGGTGCAGGTTGCGTGCACGGCTGTAGTAGCCCAGGCCACTCCACATCGCCAGCACGTCGTCCAGCGGCGCGGCGGCCAGTGCGGCCACGTCGGGGAAGCGCTGCAGGAAGCGGTCGTAGTAGCCCAGCACGGTCGCCACCTGCGTCTGCTGCAGCATGATTTCCGAGAGCCACACCCGGTACGGGTCGCGCGTGTTCTGCCACGGCAGCGCGTGGCGGCCATGCACCTTCTGCCAGGCGACGAGTGACGCGGCCAGGTGGGCCGCCGGCTTCTTCACCGTGCTGTGCTCAGGCCGCGCCGCGCGACGCTTGGGCCCCCGGCGAGCGCACCAGCGACAGCCGCGGGTGCGTGCCGGACTCGGCCGGCGCGTCGGCACGCGGTGGCGACACCGCGAGGATGCGCAGGGCGTCCACCGCCGCCTCGATGCGGTCGCTGGCCTGCTGCAGGCGCTGGTCCTGCGTCTCGACCTCGGTGATGCGCTGCTCCAGCTCGCCCTCGGCGGCCTGGATGCGCTGGTAGGCATCGCGGCGCTGCTTCAGGCTGCGGCGGCGTTCGCGCAGCTGCGATTCCAGCTGCGCGCTGGAGCCCTTGCTCCACAGCTCCACCTCGACGGCCGCGCTTTCGAACACCACGCGCAGCCGCGACAGCAGCACCTGCTGGAACTGCGCCAGGAAGCCGGGTTCGGACAGGCGCCACAGCTTGGTGATGCCGAAATAGCGGCTGTAGCTGTCCTCGATGCGCTTGAGCTCGCGCCGCGTGTCGTCCAGCGCCGGCTTGGGCGAGGCCGCGAGCGAGAAGCCGAAATCCGCGTTCAGCTGCCGGTGCGTCGCGTCCAGCATCTGGTCCAGCTCGGCGATGCCGGCTTCGGCCTTGTCCACCAGCGCGCGCAGCCGCTCGCCCAGGCGCGCGAAGGCCTTGCCGGCACCCAGCTTGAAGAAGCTGGCCTCGCTGTCGGTCTGCATGCGCGTCGTTTCCTCGCGCACCCGTTCGCTGGACAAGAGGCGCTGCACCTCGCGCAGCTGGCGCATCTGCACCGCACGCATTGCGGCCAGGCGCGGCATGCACTGCTCGAAGGACTTGGCATCGGCCTCGAAGCGGCGCGAAATCATCTGCAGCTTGGTGCCGCTCTTGCCGCGCAGGCCGCGCAGGTCCAGCAGCTGCTCGGTCACCTGGCGCCGGCGGTCGGTCAGGCGCTTCTGGGCGCGCTGGTACAGCACGAGCACGCCGTCTTCCACCAGGCGCCCGATCACCGCGCTGCGCTGCGGCAACAGCTCGGTGGACAGCGCGTGCTCCAGCGCCGGCAGGCCGCCGTCGCCGGCGTCTTCATCACCCAGGCGCGACAACAAGGCTTCGCGCGCGGACATCGGGAAGATGCGCTGCGGCGGCATGCCCAGCGTCTCGGCCACGTTGCGGCATTGCTGCGTCACCTGCGCCTGGATCTGGCTGGCGTCCAGCAGCGGGTCGTTCAGCGCGTCGATCTTGTTCAACACCACGAAGCGCTCGAGCGAGCGGTCGCCCAGGTGGTCGCGCCAGATCGACAGGTCAGATCG
>CBIHPZ010000451.1:0-4131 GCA_966211865.1 uncultured Aquabacterium sp. | reverse complement strand
CGAAGCCGAAGCCGAAGCCGATGCCGATGCCGCTGATCGCTGATCGCTGATCGCTGATCGCAGCCGCAGCCGCAGCCGCAGCCGGTCCGGATCGCTTCAGCGCCTCACCGCGCCGGCCGCAGCCAGCGTGTCCAGCGCCGCTGCACCGCGCGCTTCAGGACGCGGCCGGCGCGCCAGGGCCAGGACGCGCGCACGTGGGCCATGGCCTGTTCCTTCCAGGCCACCCAGCGGGTGTAGAGGCGGGCGAACCAGGCCAGCTGCATCAGCGCCGGCCGCGTCAGCGTGAAGAGGCGCGCCACCATCGCCGTGCCGACCAGCTTGGCGCCGATGACGGTGGCCGCGCCCAGCAGCGCATGGCCGTTGCCGATCAGCCACAGCGCGAGCACCTTCACCGGCAGCAGCAGCAGTGAGGGCAGCAGGAACACCGCCATCGCCGCGCGCGGCGGCAGGCGGCCGATCCAGCGTTCCAGTGCGCCGATGATCGGCAGCCTGGCCAGCAGCCCCAGCGCGCGTTGCAGCGGCTCCCAGCCCCATTCCTCGAACAGGACCACCAGCGCCAGCAGCCAGCTGGCGAGGCCCTTCAGGCGCTGCAACAACCAGCGCATGCGGGTCCGGCCTCAGCGCGCCGAAGAAGGGGCGGCGCGCTGCAGCAGCATCGCGTCGCCGTAGCTGAAGAAGCGGTAGCGTGCCTCGATGGCGTGGCGGTACAGCGCCCGCACCTGGTCGTACCCGGCGAAGGCCGAGACCAGCATCAGCAGCGTGCTCTTGGGCAGGTGGAAGTTGGTGACCAGCGTGTCGACCACGTGGAACTGGAAACCGGGGCGGATGAAGAGGTCGGTGTCGCGCGCGCCCGCCTGCAGCTTGCCGCCCAGCGCGGCCGATTCCAGTGCGCGCAAGGTGGTGGTGCCGGCGGCGATCACGCGGCCACCGCGGGCCTTGGCGGCCTCGATGGCGGCGACCGTGGATTCGGGCACCTCGAACCATTCCGAGTGCATGCGGTGCTCGTCCAGGTTCTCGCTGCGCACCGGCTGGAAGGTGCCGGCGCCCACGTGCAGCGTGACCTGCGCCCGGCCGATGCCGCGCGACTCCAGCGCGGCCAGCACGCCGGCGTCGAAGTGCAGCGACGCGGTGGGCGCCGCCACCGCGCCGGGGCGTTGCGCGAACACGGTCTGATAACGCTCGACGTCAGCGGCCCCGTCGGCGTGGGTGATGTAGGGCGGCAGCGGCACGTGGCCATGTTCCTGCAGCAGCGCCAGCGGGTCGGAGGGGAAACGCAGGTGGAAGAGGGCGTCGTCCGGGCCGGCGCGGCCCAGCACCTCTGCCTCGAAGGCGCCGTTGGCGAAGGCGATGGTGCCGCCGGCCTTGGGCGACTTGCTGGCGCGCAGGTGGGCCAGCACCTCGTGGTTCGGCAGGATGCGCTCGACCAGCGCTTCCACCGCGCCGCCGGTGGTGGGCTTCTCGCCGAAGAGGCGGGCCTTGATGACCTGCGTGTCGTTGAAGACCAGCAGGTCGCCCGGCAGCAGCAGCGAGGGCAGCTCGCGGAACACGCGGTCGATGGGCAGGACGCCGCGTCCGTCCAGCAGGCGCGACGCGCTGCGTTCAGCCGCCGGGTGTTGCGCGATCAGCTCGGGCGGGAGCTGGAAGTCGAAGTCGGCGAGGGTGTAGGTGTGGTGTGGCTTCATCGTGCACAGGCTGGACCGGCCTGCTGGCAGAGTGCAGCGGCGGCGAATTGTTCCATGGCGGGGCGGTGACGGCCGCCCCTCACCTGGGTTCCCCGGTCGGCGGAACGGCCGCGTTGGCTGCGGTGGCGGCGGAGGCGGGCGCCGCCGGCGGAGCGGCGTTGTCGAGCCCGATGGCGCGCACGAAGCCGCCTTCCACCCACTCGTCATAGACCCAGTCGCCGCCGGCGCGCTGCACGCCTTCGGGCGCCACCGGCGCCGGCTGCACCGGCACGCCGGCCAGGGCCTGGCGCATGTAGTTGATCCACACCGGCAGCGCCAGGCCGCCGCCCGATTCCCGGTCGCCCAGGCTGCGTGGTTCGTCGTAGCCGATCCACACCACGGCCACGCGGCCCGGCTGGTAGCCGGCGAACCAGGCGTCCACCGCGTCGTTGGTGGTGCCGGTCTTGCCGTAGAGGTCGCTGCGCTGCAGCTGCTGCTGCGCCTTGGCGGCGGTGCCCGAGCGCGTCACCTCGTTGAGCAGGCTGCCGACGACGAAGGCGTTGCGCGCATCCACCACGCGCGTGTCTTCGGCCAAGGGCTCGGGCGCCGGCGCTTCGAACAGCACCTGGCCGTGGGCGTCGGTGATGCGCTCGATCAGGGTGGGCATGACGCGGTGGCCGCCGTTGGCGAACACCGCGTAGCCCTGCGCCAGCTGCAGCGGCGTGGTGGCGCCGGCGCCCAGCGCCAGCGTCAGGTTGTTGGGTTGGCGGTCGGGGTCGAAGCCGAAGCGCTCGATCCAGTCGCGTGCATCGGGCAGGCCGATGTGCTGCAGCAGGCGGATGCTGACCGTGTTCTTCGAGCGCGCCAGCGCCTCGCGCAGGCGCAGCGGGCCGTCGAACTGGCCGTCCGAATTCTTCGGCGACCAGCTGTCCGGGCCGTAGGCGCCCGGCAGCAGCAGCTCGGCGTCGTTGATCACCGTGGCCGGCATCACGCCATGTTCCAGCGCGGCCGAGTAGATGAAGGGCTTGAACGACGAGCCCGGCTGGCGCCAGGCCGACATCACGTGGTCGAAGTTCTGCTCGCCGAAATCGAAGCCGCCGACCCAGGCGCGCACGCGGCCCGATTGCGGGTCCAGCGCCACCAGCGCGCCCTGCGTGTCCGGCCACTGGGAGGCCTGCCACTGCACCTCGCCCTTCGGTCCCAGCTTGTCCTGCCGCATCACGCGGATGACGGAGCCGCGCTGCACGGCGATCTCGCGCCTGGCCTTGGGCGCCAGCGCCGGCTGCAGCCACTTCAGCCCATCGCCGGTCAGGCGCAGCTGCTCGCCGCTGGCCAGCTGCACCAGCACCTCGCGCGGGGTGGCGGCCAGCACGATGGCCACGCGCAGCATCTCGTCGTCGCGGTGGTCCTTCAGCGCCAGCGCGGCGGCGCGTTCCAGCTCGGGCGCTGGCGTGTTCTCGGGCGGCAGCTTTTCCTGGTCTTCGGGGCCGCGCCAGGGCTGACGGCGCTCGTGGTCGAGGATGCCGCGGCGCAAGGCATTCCAGGCCGCGGCCTGCTCGGTGGACTTCAGCGACGTGGTGACGCGGATGCCCTGCAGGTACACCGCCTCGCCATAACGCTCGACGACCATGCGCCGCGCCAGTTCGGCCACGTGCTCGGCATGCAGGCCCGCGCTGATGGCTGAGCGGATCTTCAGCGGTTCGGTGCGGGCGGCGGCCCATTGTTCGGGGGTGATGACGCCGGTGTCGCGCATGCGCAGCAGCACGATCAGCTGGCGTGCCTTGGCGCGTTCGATGTTCACCACCGGGTTGGCATAGGCCGGGTTCTGCGGCAGGCCGGCCAGCATCGCCGCCTCGGCCGGCGACAGCTGCTCCAGCGTCTTGCCGAAGTAGGTCTTCGCTGCCGCGGCAAAGCCATAGGCGCGCTGGCCCAGGTAGATCTGGTTCATGTACAGACCCAGGATCTGGTCCTTGCTCAGCTCGCGCTCGATCTGCAGGGCCAGCAGCGCTTCCTTGAACTTGCGCTCGGGCGTGCGGCGGGAATTGAGGAAGAAGGTGCGCGCCACCTGCTGCGTGATGGTGGATGCGCCCTGCGGCAGCCCGCCCGGCGTCACCGCGGCCAGCAGCGCGCGCGCCACGCCGATGGGGTCGATGCCGGGGTGCTGGCGGAAGCGCGCGTCTTCCACCGCCAGCACCGCGTCCTGCATCAGCTTGGGGATCTGCTCGATCGGCACGTAATGGCGGCGCTCGGCGCCGAACTGCGCGATCTCGACGCCATCACTCGTGAGGATGGCCAGCGGCTGGCGCGGCTGGTAGTCGGTGACCCGGTCCAGCGGCGGCAGTTGCGGCAGCACCAGCGCCACCGCCAGGGCCACAGTTCCGAGCATGCCGATGCCGAGGCCGGCGGCCAGGCCCAGCACGAAGCGCCAGGGCCGTTCGCGGTCGAAGCGCAGGAAGGAGAGGGACATGCA
>CBIHPZ010000450.1:0-4139 GCA_966211865.1 uncultured Aquabacterium sp. | reverse complement strand
CGATGCTGAAGGCGCTGGGCGGACCGTTCCCCGACGTCGCGTTCTGCCCCACCGGCGGCATCACGCCCGAGACGGCGCCGCAGTTCCTGGCGCTGCCCAACGTGAAGGTGTGCGGCGGCTCGTGGCTGACGCCGGCCGATGCGGTGGAGAAGGGCGATTGGGCGCGCATCACCCGCCTGGCGCGCGAGGCCTCAGCACTGCGCGGCTGATGTCGGCGGCGGGCCGCGGCGGCTGATCGCCGGGGCTGACCCTCCGCGGCCGATTCCTGCTGTTGTCGGCCGGCGCGGCGGCCACCCCGTGGCCACGCGGCCTCCTTCCGCCGTCTTCCTAACGCGTAACAGGAGCGTCGAAGATCAGGCAGGTGGTGGTGGCGTGCGCGTACAGCGTGCCGTCCGGACCGACCAGCCGGCCCTCGGACGTGGCGACGCGCGAGCCCAGCGAGATCACCTCGCCCACCGCGCGCACGAGCGGCGTGCGCTCGGTCAACGCCTTGACGTAGTTCACCTTCAGCTCCAGCGTGGTGTAGGCCTTGCCCGGCGCCAGCGTGGTGTGCACCGAGCAGCCGACGGCGGAGTCCAGCAGCGTGGCGATCCAGCCGCCATGCACCGTGCCCAGGGGGTTGTAGTGCGCGAACTGCGGCCGGCCCTGGAAGGCGGCGTAGCCGTGGCGCGTTTCCACCAGCATGAAGCCCAGCGTGGCGGCGATGGGCGCCGCGGGCAGTTCGCCCGCGAACATCGCCTCGAACACCTGCAGGCCGGTCTTGCCGGCGACTTGGTCAGGGCGGGCGACGCCGCTCTGGCGGAAGCTTTGCTTCAGCTCGGCCTCGCGCGCCTGCCAGGCGGCCAGGGTCTGCTCCGTGGATTCCATCGCGTCGTCCCAATGGTTGTAGATGCAAGCATTGTAGATACAATGATTTGATGCCCTCGGTCACCTCGACGACAGTGGCCGCGCCGCGCGGTTGCACGAACCTGAAGCTGCGCCAGCTCAGCCGCGCGGTCAGCCGGCACTACGACGCCTACGTCTCGGCCACCGGGCTGAAGAACACGCAGTACTCGCTGCTGTCGCACGTGCAGCTGCTGGGGCCGGTGCGGCCTTCGGACCTGGCGGCGCGGATGCGGCTGGACCTGTCCACGCTGTCGCGCAACCTGCAGCCGCTGGTGGCGCTGGGCTGGGTCAGCATCGGTCCAGGGGAGGACGCGCGCAGCCGCCTGGTGGAGGTCACCGACGCGGGCCGCGCCAAGCGCAGCGAAGGGCAGCGTGCGTGGAAGCAGGCGCAGCTGGCGCTGAACGCGCGGCTGGGGGCTGAGCGCGTGGCGGCCTTGCACGCCATGCTGGACGATTGCCTCGCGGTGCTGGACGGCGAGGGCGAATCGGACGAGGCTTGAACCGCGCGCGGCGCCGCACTTGCGCGGCGCGCGGGGGACCCTCAGCCTTCCCCGCGGTCCAGCCAGACCGCCAGGCCTTGCGCGTTCAGTTCGATGTCCAGCTCCAGCAGGTCCACCGCCGAGTCGGCATGGGCCACGCCGTGGCGCACCAGCTGCTCGCGGTAGATCTCGGCCAAGGCCTTCTTCAAGGCCGCGTGGCGGTCGGCCGCCGCGTGCAGGCGGCGGCCGGCGGCCACCATGGCATCGATCTGCTCGAACAGCAGCCCGGCCAGGCGTGGCACGTCCTGCACGCGGCCGTAGTGCGTGAGGTACATGCCGGCGGGGTTCCGCTGCAGCATGCGCTCGATGGACTGCTTCAAGGCCTCGGGCTCGAACTGCACCGGCGTGGAAGTGGGCAGGATCCAGGCGCCGCGCGCAGTGTCGTGCTCGCGGTACGAGAGGCCGAAGGTGTCGCCCGTGAACCAGCCGCAGCTGGCCTCGTCCCAGATGCAGTGGTGGTGGCGTGCGTGGCCCGGCGTGTGCGCGAAGTACAGCGGCCGGCCGGCCAGCTCGACCACCTCGCCATCGGCCGTGCTGCGCACGCGCGACGCGTCCACCGGCTGCAGCGTGCCGTAGGAGCGCTGCATCTCTTCCGCGCCGTACACCGCCTGCGCGCCCATGTAGAGGGCCAGCGGGTCCACCATGTGGCGTGCGCCGCGCGGGTGCACCAGCATGGTCGCGCGCGGCAGCGATTGCATCAGCAGGCCGGCCCCGCCCGCATGGTCCAGGTGGACGTGGGTGGGGATGACGTAGTCGACGTCCTCCGGCGCCAGGCCGAGCTCGGCCAGTGCGGCCAGCAGCCGCGGCACGGCGTGGTTGGTGCCGGTGTCGATGAAGGCGGCGCGGCCCCGTTCGACGACCAGGTAGGCGGCATCGAAACGGGGCCGGTGGAAGCCGGTGTCGACGGCGTGGACGCCGTCGCCGAAGGATTCGAGGTAAGGCAGGGTCATGGAAGCGCGCCGGGGCCTGGAGAACACCGCCGGGATTGTGACGCCCGACGATTTCCCGTCCGGCGGTCTGGTGGTCCGGCCGCCTGGCGGTCTGGTGGTGTGGTGGCTCGGTGACGCTCGGCGTCAAGACTGCCCGAAGCCAGCCCAGGCCGCCCCGCCCGGCGGCAGCCCGGGATCCGTTCAGGCGGCGCTGCCGCGTGCCCTCAGGGCAGCCGTTGCGCTCAGCCCGCGCTGTTGGCGTGCAGCGCCCAGAGCCGGCCGATGTCGGACGCGCCGTCGTTGCCCTGCAGGCTGCGCAGGGTCTGCACGGCCTTTTGCTTGTTCTTGCCGGACTGCAGCAGCGCCATGCCCAGGCGCAGCTTGGCGTCTTCCGGCCGCTTGAGCCCGCCCTTGGCGATGCCTTGCTCGATCAGCGGGATGCCCTTGTCGGCCTGGCCCAAGGTGACGTACGCGTAGCCGATCTGCACCAGGTCGTTGCCGTCCTTCAGGGCGGCGGCCTCGGTGGCGCGCTGCTCGATGGAGGCCTTGGCGTCGGCCTCGCGCTGCGTGGCCAGGTCGCGCAGGCGCTTGTGGCGGTCGGCCTCGGCGCCGGTGCCCAGGGCGCCGCTGGCGAAGCCCTTGTCGATGATGGCCTTGCCCTCGGTCGGGAAGCCGGCCTGGATGGCCAGCTGCGCCATCTCCATGAAGTCTTCGGTCTTGGTCAGGTTGCCGGTGGCCAGCTTCAGGCGCATCACGTCGAGCGCGAAGCGGTCGGAGAAGCCGCTCTTGCGCGGCAGGCGGCCGAGGTAGATGCCCCAGTACTCCTTCTTCGGGTAGTTGAAGAGCAGCTTCTCGAGCGTCGCGGCCTGGCCGGCGTTGTTGTTGGTGCGGGCCTGCGCGTCGGCCAGGCGCAGCAGGTCGCCTTCATCGGGCCGGCGGCCGGCCTGCTCCGCGGCGTTGACGGCGGCGCCGGCTTCGCGCGCGATGGCGCCGTAGTCGCCGCTCTGGCCCTGCACGTAGGCCTGCAGCTGCTTCAGCTGGGCGCTGTTGCTGCCCGCGGCCTGCGCCTTCTGGATCCAGTGGGTGGTCTTGCCCCAGTCCTTGGCCTGCGAGTACGCGAAGGCCAGTTGCTCGGCCACCTGCGCGGCCTCATTGCCGGACACGCGCGGGAACAGCGATTCAAAGGCCTGGATGGCGGCGCCGTGGTCGCCGGCGCGCTGGGCGGCGGCGCCGCGCATGCGGTCGATCATCAGCTGCTCGGCGCCGGTCTTGCCGCTCACCGCGTCGGCCTCGCGCACCTTGGCCAGCGCTTCACGGGCCTTGCCCGCCTTCAGCAGTTCACCGGCTTGCTGCAGCGGTTTGCCGACTTCAGGCCGCACCGTTTGCGCCTGGGCAGCGCCCAGGGCCGCGGCCAGCACGGCCACAGCGGCCAGGGCGTGCAACTTCTTCATCGTGGTGCTCAATTCAGGAACTGTTCGTTGCCGATGATGCCGATCTTGGTCACGCCCAGCCGCTGCGCATTGGCCATCACCATCGCGACGACCTTGTAGCTCACCAGCTTGTTCGGACGCAGGTGCACCTCGGGCTGGTCGGGCAGTGCGGCCGTCTGCGCGAGGTTGTTGATCAGTTCGTCCTTGGTGACGACAGTTCCGTTCCAGCCCAGCGTGCCGTCGAAATCGACGTCGATGCGCACGATCTCGGGCGGCTTGGGCGGCGCCGAGCTCGGTCCCACCGGCATGTTCATCTTCACCGCGTGCGTCTGGATCGGGATGGTGATGATCAGCAT
>CBIHPZ010000449.1:0-4143 GCA_966211865.1 uncultured Aquabacterium sp. | reverse complement strand
GGCGCGCTGGCGGGTGCGCTGCTCGGCAGCCAGACGCAGCGCGTGCTGGCGCTGGCGAGGGTGCCGGTGCTGGTGGCACCTTGATCGACCGCCGGCGCGCGTGGCTGGCCGGCGTGGCCTGGGCGGCAGCCGGCCTGCCGGTGCTGGCCGCACCCGTCTTGCCGGGGTTCGCCGCGGCGCTGGAGCGAACCGGCTCGCTGTTCTTCGGCGTCTACGGGCTGGACAACGATCCGCAGCAGGAAACGCCTGGGCGGCCGCGTGACTTCGGCGGCGTGGCGCGTGTCGGCTCGGGCTTCTTCATCGATGGCAGGGGGCTCGCCGTCACCGCCGCGCACGTGGTGGAGCGGGCCCGCCGCGTGGCGGTCAAGATGCCCGACGGCCGCGTCCACGTGGCCGAGGTGCTGGGCAGCGACGACGAGTCCGACATCGCGCTGATCCGCCTGCCGGTGGCACCGCCCGCGGCACCGGTGTTCGGCCGCACGGCGGCACTGCGCGCGGGCGACTGGGTGCTGGCCCTGGGCGAGCCCTACGGCCTCGGCCACTCGGTGTCCGCCGGCGTGGTGGGCGGCACCCGGCGCCATTTCACCGAAGAGCCGGTGATGAGCTATATCCAAAGTGACGCGGCCCTGAACCCCGGCAACTCCGGCGGGCCGCTGGTCGATGCCGAGGGCGCGATCGTCGGCATGAACGTGCGCACGGTGGTGGCCGCCGCCGGCTCGCCGGGCGTGAGCCTGTCGATACCGATCGAGGTGGTGCTGCACGTGGCGCACGGCCTGCAGTCCGGTGCCATCGAGCGGCCGCGGCTCGGGGCGGAGTTCCACGACCTGACGCCCGGCGAAGCGCTGGCGCTGGGCCGCGCCTACACCCACGGTGCGCTGGTGGAACTGGTGGCCGTGAAGAGCCTGGCCGAAGCCGCGGGCCTGCGCTCGGGCGACGTCATCGTCGGCTTCGACGGCCGGCTCGTCGCCAACAGCGCCGACCTGGCGCTGGCGCTGCTGCAATGGCGCCGCGTGGCCGGCACGCACGTGGCCGTCTTCCGGGACGGCCAGTACCTGCGGCTGACGCTGCAGGACCGCGAGCCGCGGCCGCGCGACGACACGGCCGGTTCACCCACTGTTTCCGAGCGGTTCCGGCCATTTCCCGATCGTTGACATCCGCCGCCTAGGCTTGGTTCGTCACGCTGCCGCACCAGGAGACGAGTCATGGACCAGCCCCCGCTGAACCCCGCGTTCGAACTGCGCTTCCACTCCTTGTTCATCGAAGGCCGCGGCTACGCCTTCCCGTGCGACGCCGAGGGCCACGTCGCGCTGGACGGCCTCAGCGAACGGGCGCGCCTGAACTACTTCTTCGCACGCAAGTGCGTCGGGCGCGAGTTCGCCGTGCCGGCGGTGCAGCGCGCCGCCCTCCAGTGAGGGCCCGGACCAACCCAAGCCCCAAGGCTTGCGATTGCGCAAGTCCGCCCCGGGTGCCCGATGCCACAGTGCCTTCATTCAAGCCGGACGAGGAAGCTGCGATGTTCAACAACGTATTGGTCGCCACGGACGGGTCGGAACATGCCGACCGGGCGGTGTCGCTGGCGCTGGCCGTGGCGCCGCAGGGCCGCGTGACCGCCTTGATGGTCGTACCCGACCACAGCGCGGCGCAGTTCGGCGAGACCGGGGTGGGTGCCTCGGTGCACCTGGCCGCCCTGCAGGAGGCCACCCTGAAGGACAGCCGGGAACGGCTGGACCAGGCCCTGGCCCGCCACGGCGTGGCCGCCGACAGGATCGAGAAGCTGGTGCGCGTCGCGGAATCCCCGGCGGGTGAGATCGTGGCCACGGCCCAGCGCGGCCAGCATGACCTGATCGTCATGGCCACCCGGGGGCGTGGCGCCATCGCGTCGGCCCTGCTGGGCAGCCAGACGCAGCGGGTGCTGGCCTTGTCGAACGTGCCGGTGCTGGTGGCCACATGAGCGGCCAGAACGCCATGGGCGTGTCCAGCGCACAGTCCGCCTTGCCGGGCCTGCAGGCGCGGCTGCAGCAGCGCGCCGAGGATCTGCGCGCCGAGTTGCGCGCCGCACGGGGTTCCGCCGTGCCGCCGGCCGCCGCGGGCAGCGAGGTGGAAGACCTCAAGGACCGCGCCACGCAATCGGCGGCGGACCGCGTGCACGATGCGGAAGAGCAGCGCGACCTCAGCGAACTGGCCCAGGTCGAAGCGGCGCTGGCCCGCATCGAGGCCGGCAGCTTCGGCGATTGCGTGGATTGCGGCGAGCCCATTGCCGCGTCGCGGCTGGCGGTGATGCCGGCCGCCGAATGCTGCGCCGCCTGCCAGGCCCGACGCGAGAGGCATGGCGCAGGCGCGGAGCGCCGCCCGGGCTGAGCGCGTGGCCCCGATGGACAGCAAGCGCTGGGGCCTTGTCGCCCTGGTGCTGTTCTTCGCCCTGCTGCTGTTCGGGCGCGGCTTCCTGCAGGGCCCGCCGCGCGAGCGGGTGGTGCCCTACAGCACGCTGGAGCAGGCGCTGGCCGAGGGCCGCGTGCTGCAGGTGGACATCGGCGACGACATCGTGCGCGCGCAGCTGAAGACCGCCGAAGCCGACGGCACGCAGGCGCTGCTGTCGGTGCCGGTCGATGCCGCCGTGGCCGAGCGCCTTGGGCGTTATGGCGTCACCTACCAGCGCATCCATGAGCCGGCCTGGCTGAAGCAGTTGCTGGGCTGGGTGCTGCCGCTGGTGGTGATGATGGGCCTGTGGTCGCTGATGGCGCGGCGCGCCAGCGGCCTGGGCGCCGGCATGCTGGGTTTCGGCCAGAGCAAGGCCAGGCTGTACATGCAGGCCAGCACCGGCGTGCGCTTTGCCGACGTGGCCGGCGTGGACGAGGCCAAGGCCGAGCTGCAGGAGATCGTCGACTTCCTGAAGGACCCGAAGGCGCATGGCCGCCTGGGCGCGCGCTGCCCCAAGGGCGTGCTGCTGATGGGCCCCACCGGCACCGGCAAGACGCTGCTCGCGCGCGCGGTGGCGGGTGAAGCGGGGGTGCCCTTCTTCTCGATCAGCGGCTCCGAGTTCATCGAGCTCTTCGTCGGCGTGGGCGCGGCGCGCGTGCGCGACCTGTTCGAGCAGGCGCGCCGCAGTGCGCCCGCCATCATCTTCATCGACGAGCTGGACGCGCTGGGCCGCGCGCGCGGCGCCGGCGCCGGCCTTGGCGGGCATGACGAGCGGGAGCAGACGCTGAACCAGCTGCTGGTGGAGCTCGACGGCTTCGATGCCAGCGCCGGCGTGGTGCTGCTGGCCGCGACCAACCGGCCCGAGGTGCTGGACCCCGCGCTGCTGCGCGCCGGCCGCTTCGACCGCCAGGTGCTGGTGGACCGGCCGGACCGCGCGGGCCGGCGCGCCATCCTGGGCGTGCATGCAGGGCGCGTGCGCCTGGCCGCCGGCGTGGACCTGGACCAGGTGGCCGCGCTGACGGTGGGCTTTGCCGGCGCGGACCTGGCCAACCTGGTCAACGAGGCCGCGCTGGCCGCCACGCGGCGCAATGGCGACGCGGTGACCCTGGCCGATTTCACGCAGGCCATCGAACGCATCGTGGCCGGCATCGAGAAACCGCGCAGCCTGCTCGGCGCGGACGAACGCCGCACCGTGGCTTACCACGAGCTGGGCCATGCGCTCACGGCGCTGGCGCTGCGTTCCGGGCCCGCGGGCGAGCAGGTGCACAAGGTGTCCATCGTGCCGCGCGGCGTGGGGGCGCTGGGCTACACGCTGCAGCGCCCGTCGGAAGACCGGCACCTGATGCGGCGCAGCGAGCTGCAGGCGCGGCTGTGCGTGCTGCTGGGCGGCCGGGCCGCGGAGATGCTGGTGTTCGGCGAGCCCTCCACCGGCGCCGCCGACGACATCGCCCGCGCCACCGACATGGCGCGCGACCTGGTGATGCGCTTCGGCATGGACGAGGCGCTGGGCCCGGTGGCCTATGCGGAGGAACGCTCACGCTTCCTGCCGGCGGCGCTGGCGGCGGAGTCGGCGCGCCTGCTGGCGCCCGGCACCGCGCAGGCCATCGACGGCGCGGTGGCCCGCGTGCTGGGCGAGGCCGAACAGCGCGCCCGAGCCATCCTGGAACACAACCGCGCGCTGCTGGACCGTGCGGCCGAGACGCTGATCGCGCAGGAAACGCTGGA
>CBIHPZ010000448.1:0-4146 GCA_966211865.1 uncultured Aquabacterium sp. | reverse complement strand
GCCGTGGCCGGCCGGGCGCTGGGCGCGCCGGGACTGGTGGAGCCGGCGCTGGCCTTGAGCCTGCCGGCGTTCGGGCTGCTCATTGCGCTGCCGCGGCTGCTGCCGGCCGGCGGCGGGCTGGCGCTGGTGCTGCTGGCGGGCGCGCTGCACGGCCTGGCACACGGGGCGGAAGCACCGGCGGCCGCGCCTTTTGCGGGCTATGCCTTCGGCTTCGTCGCCACCACCGCGCTGCTGCACGTGGGCGGCCTGGCGCTGGGGCGGCAGCTGGCGGCGCTGCCGCAGCGGCTGTCGCGCGCCAGCCTGCGGGTGCTGGCCGGCGGCCTGGGCGCGGCCGGCTGCGCGCTGCTGCTGCCGCTGTGAGCGGGTGGAGGGTTCAGCCATGAACGCTGCTTCTTCCCACACCGCCGCTTCAGCGGAAGCCGAAGCCACCGGCGTCGACGCCGCGGCCGTGGCCGCCGGGCGCCGCACGCGCTCGGTCTACGTCTACGAGGCGCCGGTGCGCCTGTGGCACTGGATCAACGCGCTGTCCATCACGGTGCTGGCCGTCACCGGCTACTTCATCGGCCAGCCGCTGCCCACCACGCCGGGCGAGGCCAGCAGCCAGTACCTGATGGGCTACATCCGCTTCGCGCACTTTGCGGCGGGCTATGTGTTCGCCGTCGGGCTGGCGGGGCGCATCTACTGGGCCATCGTGGGCAACCACCATGCGCGTGAACTGGTGACGCTGCCGGTGCTGTCGCGCGCCTACTGGCGCGAGGTGGTCACCATGCTCAAGTGGTACAGCTTCCTGATTCCGCAGCCCAACCAGTACGTGGGCCACAACCCGCTGGCGCGGCTGGCCATGTTCTTCTGCTTCTTCTGGCTGTCCTTGTTCATGGTGGCCACGGGCTTTGCGCTTTATGGCGAAGGTCTTCAGGCCGGCTCGTGGGCCGATCGGCTCTTCGGCTGGGTCATTCCGCTGATGGGGCAGAGCCAGGACGTGCACACCTGGCACCGGCTGGGCATGTGGGCCATGGTCACCTTCGTGATCCTGCATGTGTACGCCGCGGTGCGCGAAGACATCATGGGCCGGCAGAGCATCGTCAGCACCATGGTCAGCGGGCACCGCACCTTCAAAGAGTGATGCGATGAGCACCGTGGTGTTGGGCATCGGCAACCTGCTGTGGGCGGACGAAGGTTTTGGCGTGCGCTGTGTCGAGGCATTGGCGGCCGGCTGGCAGTTCGGGCCGGGCGTGCAGTTGGTGGACGGCGGCACGCAGGGCCTGTACCTGCTGCAGCACGTGCAGGCGGCGCGGCGGCTGCTGATCTTCGACGCCATCGACTACGGGCTGGAACCCGGCACCCTGAAGCTGGTGGAAGGCGACGAGGTGCCGCAGTTCCTGGGCGCCAAGAAGATGAGCCTGCACCAGACCGGCTTCCAGGAGGTGCTGGCGCTGGCGCGCTTCACCGGTTGCCTGCCGGACGAACTGCTGCTGGTGGGCTGCCAGCCGGCGGAGCTGGAAGACTTTGGCGGCAGCCTGACCGGGCCGGTGCGCGCGGCGCTGCAGCCGGCGCTGGACCTGGCGCTGGAACGGCTGCGCGCCTGGGGGGCGGACCCGCAGCCGCGGCCGGCTTCCCTAACCACTGAAATCAGCGGCGCCGAATTGGCGATGGCGGCCTACGAAGGTGGCCGTCCGCCGGCCGCGGCGGCCTGCCGCATCGGCGATGAACGCTTCCTGCCATGTGCATAGGCTGGCCCATGCAGGTGCAATCGGTGCGGCCGGGTTTTGCCACGGTGCGGCGTGCGGCTGCCGGTGCCCAGGCGGAAGAACGCGAGGTGCGCACCGCGCTGGTCGACCCCGTGGCGCCGGGCGACTGGCTGCTGGTGTTCCTGGACGACGCGCGCGAGCGCCTGTCGCCCGAGCGCGCGGCCGAGATCAGCGCCACGCTGGCGCTGGTGCAGGCCGCACTGGGCGGTGGTGCCGACGCCGAGGCCGCCGATGCCGCATTCGACCTGCCTTCCCGCTGGACCCCTGAACAACTCGAGGCTTTCCGATGAGCGACCTGCACCCCCACACCACCATCGACCGCGCGGCCGACCCCACGACCATGCCGACCATCGAACCTGCCGCGGGACAGCCGATGGAGCCGGCCGCCCACCCCACGGTCGACCTTGCCCGCGACGCCGCGCCGCTGGTGCGCCGCCTGGCCGCCTCGCCCGGCGCACGCTGGGTGTCGGCCGACGCGCTGGACGCCTTCCTCGCCGAGCCCGGCGAGCAGGCGCTGTTCTTCCACGGCGACCCCGTGCGCTTCCCCGAGGTGCTGGACGTGGCCGTGGTGCTGCCCGAGCTGCGCCGGCACTTCGAGCGGCGCTTCGGCATCGGCATCGTGCCGCGGGCGGACGACGACCGGGTGGCCGCTCGCTTTGGCGTGCAGAGCCGGCCGGCGCTGGTGTTCCTGCGCGACGGGCGCTATGTCGATTGCGTGGTGGGCATGCTGGACTGGCAGGACTACATCGACCGGCTGCAGCAGGTGTTCCAGCGGCCCACGTCGCGCCCGCCGATCCGGCTGGCATCGGCCGCGCCGGCCGCCGGCTGCCATTGAAGGGGGCACCGCATGGACCACGACCTGTCCACCCGGCGCCCGTTCCCGATTCCGCTGGTGGCCCTGGGGCCCGGCAGCCAGGAAGAGGACGAGACGCTGGACTACATCACCATGCCCAGCGGCATGGCCACCTACCGGCCGCCGGTGCTGCCGGATGAAATGAGCGGCCAGGCTGAACGCGGCGGCACGCTGCGCGTGTTGCAGGCGGTGCTGGAAGCGCTGGCGGGGCGCGGTTCGGCGCGCATTCCGCTGGACGCGCTGTCGCCGGCCGAGCGCACGCTGCTGAACCAGGTGCTGGGCGAAGGCGAGGTCAGCGCCCGGTGGCTGGCCGACCCGCAGGCCGATGGCTTCTCGGCCCGGGTGCAGGAATCGGTGTTCGCGGGGGTGTGGCGGGTGCTGCGCCAGCACGGCACGGTGGTGCAGGACTGGATCGAGGTGGGCACGGTGCCGGCGCTGCTGGCCGAAGCCGCGGAAGCCGATGGGCTGCAGCCGCCCATCGTGAACCAGGCCGCGCCGCCCGAGGTGCTGAACGCCCACCACGTGCTGGCCGAGCTGGCCCAGCACCGCGCCGCCTGGCAACCCGGCCAGCCCAGTGAGGTGGTGAACCTGACGCTGCTGCCGATGTCGCCCGCCGACATCGCCTGGATGGACCACGTGCTGGGCACCGGCCGCGTGCTGGTGCTGTCGCGCGGGTACGGCAACTGCCGCATCACCAGCACGCGGGTGCCGCACACCTGGCGGGTTATCTACTACAACTCGCAGGACCACGTGATCCTGAACACGGTGGAGGTGGGCGCGCTGCCCGCCGTGGCCTGCGCCGCGGCCGAAGACCTGGCCGATTCACACGAACGGCTGGCGGAGGTGATGCAGTGGGTGGCCCAGGGATGAACGGCGCCGGCCCGGCCCCGGGCTTCGAAGGCAGCTACCTGGGCGACCGCCAGCGCCTGCCCGCCGCCGCCCGCCTGGAATGCAAGATCTGCTGGTGGGTGTACGACCCCGCGCTGGGCGATGCGGTGTGGCAGATCCCGGCGGGCACCGCATTCACCGAACTGCCGCCGCACTGGCGCTGCCCGCAGTGCGATGGCGATGCCGACCAGTTCATGGTGCTGGCATGACGGCCTGTTCCGCGGCGCCCTTCCAGCGGCCCGGCCCGGCCGGTTCCGTGGCGGCCTCAGGGCTGGGCCCCATGACGCTGGATGAGCGTGTGCAGCGGCTGGAAGCGGTGTTCCGCACCATCGCCGCCACGCGCATGGCCGGGCTGCCGCTGCTGCACCCGGGGCTGTGCGTGCAGGCGGTGGACTTCCTGCCCGCGGGCGACGGCACCGCCCTGGGCGTGCTGGTGACGCCGTGGTTCATGAACCTGGTGCGCCTGCCGCTGCAGGCCGACGCCGCGCTGCCCGCGCCGGGCCAGGCCGAAGACCGCGACATCGGCGGCTGGACCTTCCGCTTTCACGGCCACACCGAGCCCGGCGTGGGCGATTTCGCCGCTGCGTCGCTGGCGTCGCCGATGTCCGAGTTCGCCGACCAGCCCGCCGCGGTGGCCACCGCCCGCGCCCTGCTGGA
>CBIHPZ010000447.1:0-4146 GCA_966211865.1 uncultured Aquabacterium sp. | reverse complement strand
AGGATGGGCAGCGCCAGCGGGTCCTTGAACACCCGCCCGCCGTCGATCAACTGGTGCCGCGCGCGCGCCATGCCGGCGCGCAACGCGGTGGTGCTGGGCATGCCCGTCTTCATTCGATTCCCTCCGCAGGTGCCTGTGCCTGCATCCACGCCTGGCGGGGAATCTTTGAAGCGCGAACGGCAGCCTGCCATTCGCGGAACTACGCACCCGCCCGGGATGGGCGGGCGGTGCAAGCTCAGGCCGCGCGCTCCAGCGTGTGGACGCGGCCCGGCACCTCGGCCAGCGGCACAGGCGTGGCGCCAGGCGCGGCCTGCTCCTCGCCTTCGGCACCCAGCTTGCCCTCCCACTTCGCGATCACCGAGGTGGCCAGGCTGTTGCCGATCACGTTGGTGGCGGTGCGGCCCATGTCCAGGAACACGTCCACGCCCATGATCAGCAGCAGGCCGGCTTCAGGCAGCCCGAACATCGGCAGCGTGGCCGCCACCACCACCAGCGAGGCGCGCGACACGCCCGCCATGCCCTTGCTGCTGATCATCAGGAACAGCAGCAGCGACAGCTGCGTGGCGAAGGACATCTCCACGCCATAGGCCTGCGCGACGAAGAGCACCGCGAAGGCCTGGTACATCATCGAGCCGTCCAGGTTGAAGGCGTAGCCCAGCGGCAGCACGAAGCCGGTGACTTCCTTCCTGACGCCGAACCGGTTCAGCTGCTCCATGGTCTTCGGGTAGGCGGCCTCGCTGCTGGCGGTGGAGAAGGCGATGATGGTCGGCTCCTTCACCAGGCCCAACAGCCGAAAGACGCGGCCCTTCAACACCAGGAAGCCGGCCAGCACCAGCACCAGCCACAGCGACGACAGCCCGACGTAGAAGCTGCCGATGAACTTGGCGAAGGTGCCCAGCACGCCGATGCCCTGCACCGTGATGGCCGCGGCCACGGCGGCGAAGACGCCGATGGGGGCGAACAGCATCACGTAGTCGGTGACCTTGATCATCACGTGCACCAGCCCGTCGATGGCCGACACCATCGCCTCGCCCGCATGCTGGCGCGCCGCACGCAGCGCGAAGCCGAAGAACAGCGAGAACACGACGATCTGCAGCACCGAGTTCGACGCCATCGCATCGAAGATGCTCTTCGGGAAGACGTTGACGATGAAGTCCTTGAAGTTCAGCGACGAGGTCTTCAGGTTGGTGGCCGCGTGCGCGTCCGGCAGCGGCAGGTTCATGGCCTTGCCCGGGGCCAGCAGGTTGGCCCACAACAGCCCCAGGAACAGCGAGATCAGCGACGCGCCGACGAACCAGCCCATGGCCCGCGCGCCGATGCGGCCCACGCTCTTGCCGTCGGACATGCCGGCGATGCCGGCGACCAGCGTGGCGAACACCAGCGGCGCGATGATCATCTTCACCAGGCGCAGGAAGATGTCCGCGAGGGCGCTGAAATAACTTCCGATGTCCTTGGCCGCGGCGGCGTTCGGCGCCAGCGTGTTGCAGAGGTAGCCGGTGCCGATGCCCAGCACCAGCGCGACCGCGATCCACGTGGTCAGCTTGTTGAACTTCACGGTCTGTCTCCCCGCCCGGCGCGCGAGCGAAAAATGCGGCGGCCGGCCCACGCCGCCTTGTGTGGCTCAACGGGCCAGAAGGGATGGCTGCTGGCGAGGGCGCCTTCAAGGCGCCCAGGCGGTGCGGTGCATGGCGCGGCGCAGGGCGCCTGCCAGGGACGCCGTGCCCGACACCAGGGGTGCCGCTACTGGAGGCGAAGCTGCTCGCGCGGCTGGGTCAGCACCTCGGGCTTCAGGATCTGGTCGAGCTGCTCGGCCGACAGCAGCCGCTTGCCCACCACCAGGTCGTAGACGCTGGCGCCGGTCAGCAGCGCTTCCTGCGCGATCATCGTGGCGTTGACGTAGCCGATGTAGGGGTTCAGCGCCGTCACCAGCCCGATGGAGTTCTGCACGCTGCGCAGCAGCGCCTCGCGGTTGACGGTGATGCCGCGCACGCAGCGATCGGCCAGCGTGAGCAGCGCCGCGCGCAGGTGGTTCACGCTCTTGAAGAGGCTGTGCGCAATGATGGGCTCGAAGGCGTTCAGCTGCAGCTGGCCGGCCTCGGCGGCGAAGGTGATCGTGGTGTCGTTGCCGATCACTTCGAACGCTACTTGATTGACCACTTCCGGGATCACCGGGTTCACCTTGCCCGGCATGATCGAGGAGCCGGCCTGCATCGGCGGCAGGTTGATTTCGCCCAGGCCGGCGCGCGGGCCGGACGACAGCAGGCGCAGGTCGTTGCAGACCTTGGAGACCTTCACCGCCACGCGCTTCAACACGCCCGACAGCTGCACGAAGGCACCGCAGTCCTGCGTCGCCTCCACCAGGTTGGGCGCCGTGAGGAAGGGGGTGCCGGTGATGCGCGAGAGGTGCTCGCACACCTTCTTCGCGTAGTCGGGGTGGGCGTTGATGCCGGTGCCGATGGCCGTGGCGCCGAGGTTGATCTCCAGGATCAGCTGCGAGGCCTCGCGCAAACGCTGGATGTCCTCGTCCAGCATGACCACGTAGGTGGAGAACTCCTGCCCCACCGTCATCGGCACCGCGTCCTGCAGCTGGGTGCGGCCCATCTTCAGCACGCCGGCGAACTCCACCGCCTTCTCGTGGAAGGCCGCGCGCAGCACCTGCATCGCCTCGATCAGGCCCTGCACGCCCACGTAGCCCGCCACCTTCAGCGCCGTCGGGTAGACGTCGTTGGTGCTCTGGCTCATGTTCACGTGCTCGTTCGGGTGCAGCTCGGCGTACTGGCCCTTCGCGTGCCCCAGCAGCTCCAGCGCCAGGTTGGCGATCACCTCGTTGGCGTTCATGTTGGTGGAGGTGCCCGCGCCGCCCTGGATCACGTCGACCACGAACTGGTCGTGCGCGCGGCCCTGGCGCACCAGTTCGCAGGCGCGCTCGATGGCGTTGGCGCGCTTCTCGTCCAGCAGGCCCAGCTCGTGGTTGGTGCGGGCGGCCGCCTGCTTGATCGCGGCCAGCGCATTCACCAGGTCGGGGTACACCGAGACCGGGATGCCGCTGATCGGGAAGTTCTCCACCGCGCGCAGCGTGTGGACGCCGTAGTAGGCGCCGGCCGGCACCTCGCGGTCGCCGAGAAGATCGTGCTCGATGCGTGTGCTCGCCATGCCGGGTGCCTGCGCTGATTGCGGAAAGTGCATGAATGCTAGGGCCGCCCTCCAGAAATCCAATCCTCCAATTCACTTTTTGCATAATGGACCGCGATTTTCTGAATCAGCCGGAGGCCGCATGCAAGTCAGGTGGATCGAGGACTTCCTCACCCTCGCGGACGCGAAGGGCTTCGCCAGGGCCGCGGAGCGGCGCAACGTGTCGCAACCCACCTTCAGCCGCCACATGCAGTCGCTGGAGGAATGGCTGGGCGTGGAGCTGGTGGACCGGCGCGGCTCGCGCGTGCAGCTGACCCCCTCTGGCCGCATCTTTCGCGAGTTTGCGATCGACATGCTGCGCCGCACCTACGACATGCGCGCGCTGCTGCGCGGCCAGAGCGCGGTGGCCGAGAGCCTCACCCGCTTCTCGGTGGCGCACACGCTGTCCGTCACCTTCTTTCCGCAGTGGCTGAACCAGGTGCGCGCGGCGCTGGGCGACGTGCTGGCCCACGTCAACGCGGTGAACGTGGCCGACGGGGCATTGGCCCTGACCGAAGGCGCCACCGACCTGCTGCTGGCCTACCACCACCCGCAGCTGCCGGTGCTGCTGGATTCGAAGCGCTTCCCGCACCTGACGCTCGCCACCGAGCGCATGGCACCGTATTCGGTGGCGTTGCCCGGCGGCGGGCCGCGCTTCAAAGTGCCCGGCCGGGCCGGGGCCGTGATGCCCTTCCTGTCCTATTCCGCCGGCGCCTACCTGGGCCAGGTGGTGGAGATGATCCTGCTCAATGCCGGCGAGCCCATGCACCTGACCCGCCGCTTCGACACCCACATGGCCGAGGCGCTGAAGGCCATGGTGCTCGCCGGCCACGGCCTGGGCTGGCTGCCGCAGAGCTCGGCCGTGCGCGAGGTGAAGGAAGGCCGCCTGGTCGTGGCCGGCTCGGCCAAGTGGTGTTGCGAACTGGAGGTGCGGCTGTACCGCGCGGCCGACCGCAGCAACGACATGGTGGAGCG
>CBIHPZ010000446.1:0-4172 GCA_966211865.1 uncultured Aquabacterium sp. | reverse complement strand
GTTTGCGCAGGTAACCCCGCCTGCGCGGCCGCCCACTCATCCGCCCCGCCGCCATGCCCCGCACCTTCCAGATCGCCCCCAGCATCCTTTCGGCCGACTTCGCCCGCCTCGGCGAGGAGGTGCGCCAAGTCATCGCCGCCGGCGCCGACTGGATCCACTTCGACGTGATGGACAACCACTACGTGCCGAACCTCACTTTCGGCCCGATGGTGTGCGAGGCGCTGCGCAAGCACGCGGTGACGCCCGATGGCCGGCGCGTACCGATCGACGTTCACCTGATGGTGCAGCCGGTCGATGCGCTGGCCCAGGCCTTCGCGAAGGCCGGCGCCGACTACATCAGCTTCCACCCGGACGCGTCCACGCACGTCGACCGCACGCTGCAGCTGATCCAGGGCGCGGGCTGCAAGGCCGGCCTGGTCTTCAACCCCGCGCAGCCGATCGACGTGCTGGAGTGGGTCATCGACAAGGTGGACCTGGTGCTGGTGATGAGCGTGAACCCCGGCTTCGGCGGCCAGAGCTTCATCCCCTCGGCGCTGCGCAAGATCGAGCAGCTGCGCAAGCTCATCGACGCCAGCGGCCGCGACATCCGCCTGGAGGTGGACGGCGGCATCAAGACCGACAACATCCGCCGCGTGGCCGACGCGGGCGCCGACACCTTCGTCGCCGGCAGCGCGATCTTCGGCCAGGCCGACTACCGCGGAGTGATCGACGCCATGCGCCGGGAGCTGGCGGCTTGAGCCGCGCCGTGATCGACCTGGCGCGCTTCGACGCGGCCATCATCGACCTCGACGGCACGATGGTCGACACCGTTGGCGACTTCGACGCCGCGCTCAACCGCATGCTCACCGACCTGGGCCAGCGCGGCGTGGACCGCGCCTTCATCGAGCGCACGGTGGGCAAGGGCTCGGAGCACCTGATCCGCTCGACGCTCATGCACGTCGGCGCCGAGGCGTCGCTCTACGACAGCGCCTGGCAGCGGTACCAGGCGCACTACCTCGACATCAACGGCCGCCATTCGGACGTCTACCCCGGCGTGGTCGAGGGCCTGAAGCAGCTGGCGGCGCGTGGCCTGAAGCTGGCCTGCCTCACCAACAAGCCCACCGCCTTCGCGCGGCCGCTGCTGGCCGCCAAGGGGCTGGACGGTTTCTTCAGCGTGGTGTTCGGCGGCGACGCCTTCGAGCGCAAGAAGCCCGACCCGCTGCCGCTTCAGCGCACCTGCGAGGCGCTGGGCACCGTGCCCGCGCGCACGCTGATGGTGGGCGATTCCAGCAACGACGCGCGCGCCGCCCGCGCAGCCGGCTGCCCGGTGGTGCTGGTCGGCTACGGCTACAACCACGGCGAGCCGGTGGCCTCGGCCTCGCCGGACGCGGTGATCGGCCGGCTCGACGAACTGGGCGCGCGCTGACGCGGAATCAGTTCTCCCGCGGCGCCGGCTTCTGCCCCAGCAGCGCGTCGCGCAGCGCGGCATCCGCCGGCTTGTGGCCCAGCCAGATGCGCAGCAGGCCGGTGAAGAACTCCGGCTCCTTGATCGGCTCGCCCATCACCTTGCCGTTCACCAGCACCGAGGTGCCGGTGTTCGGCACGTACTCCACGCTGAAGGTCTCGCCGATCGCCAGCTTCTTCTTGGCCGAGAAGATCTCGCCCATGCGGATGGTGCCGGGGATGGACTTCGAGAATTCGTCGCGCGGCGAGTTGTCCTGCATGCCGCGCGTGAACAGCTTGCCCAGCTCGTTGGCGTCGATGTCGCGCAGCATCACCACGTGGATGCGCTTGGGACCCGGGGTGGCGATGGCCGCCTCCGGCGTGGCGGCCTTCTGCGTCAGGTAGAGCCCGGCGGTGTAGACCTTGAAGACGGCCTTGTAGCGGACGCCCGCGCCGTTGAGCTGCAGGGTCTCGCCGGCGACGCGGGCGGTGTTGTCGTACTTCACGCCGGCCACCTCGGTGGTGTCGGCGCGGGCGGGAAGAACGGGCAGGGCGGACAGGCCCAGGCTGGCGGCCAGGGCCAGCAGGCAGCGGCGGTGGTTCACAACGAAGGTCCTTGTAGTCATGGCGCCACCGGACAAGCGACCCTGGCGCGGCGCGCGGAAGTATCGGGAGCTTTCCTAGAGCCAACCACCTTGGAAATCTCGCTTGGCAAAGCCGGAATTCACGCTGCTAAACTCGCCGCCCTATGTTCATCACGCGCAAGCAGACCAAAGGTTCGGGGGACCGGGGAGCCTGGCCCTGGCGACCCTGCATCAGCGTCTGACTGCCGTCGGCCGTCCGGCCCGTACCCGCTAGCGGTACGCCCCACGCCGGATCTCCTGCCGCGGCGCGCGGGTGTCGCTTCCACGCGATTCCCAACCCAGCTTTCCTGGCACGCATGATGCGTCCGCGCCCCTGGCGTGGGCGCCGGGCTGAAGGGGCCCTGAACATGATCACCGAACTCGAATTCAAGAGCCTTGCCGCGCAGGGCTACAACCGCATCCCGCTGCTCAGCGAGGCCTTGGCGGACCTCGAAACCCCGCTGTCGCTGTACCTGAAGCTGGTCGGCGGCCAGAAGCACGGCTTCCTGCTGGAGTCCGTCGTCGGCGGCGAACGCTTCGGCCGCTATTCCTTCATCGGCCTGCCTGCACGCACCTTGCTGCGCGCCACGGGCCAGGTCACCGAGATCGTCACCGACGACCGGGTGGTCGAGGCGCACGAAGGCAACCCGCTCGACGTCATCGCCGCCTACCAGTCGCGCTTCAAGGTGGCGCTGCGGCCGGGGCTGCCGCGCTTCTGCGGCGGCCTGGCCGGCTACTTCGGCTACGACGCGGTGCGCTACATGGAGCCCAAGCTCGCGAAGTCGACGCCCCCGGGCGGACTGGACACGCCGGACATCCTGCTGCTGCACACCGAGGAACTGGCGGTCATCGACAACCTGTCGGGCCGCCTCTACCTCATCGTCTACGCCGACCCGGCCCAGCCCGAGGCCTACTTCAAGGCCAAGCGCCGGCTGGCCGAACTGGGCGACAAGCTGCGCTTCTCCGTCACCGCGCCGCCGGTCAAGCGCGGGCCCAGCTACGCGGTGGAGCGCGAATTCGCGAAGGACGACTACCTGGCCGCGGTGCTGAAGGCCAAGGAGTACATCGCCGCCGGCGACATGATGCAGGTGCAGGTGGGCCAGCGCCTGAAGAAGCGCTACACCGAGTCGCCGCTCAGCCTGTACCGCGCGCTGCGTTCGCTGAACCCCAGCCCGTACATGTACTTCTACGACTTCGGCAGCTTCCAGGTCGTGGGCGCGTCGCCCGAGATCCTGGTGCGCCACGAGCACGTGACGACCGAGGACGGCCAGACCGGCGACAAGATCACCATCCGCCCGCTGGCCGGCACCCGGCCGCGCGGCACCTCACCCGAGCACGACAAGGCCACCGAGGCCGAGCTGCTGGCCGACCCCAAGGAGCGCGCCGAGCACCTGATGCTGATCGACCTGGCGCGCAACGACATCGGCCGCATCGCGCAGACCGGCTCGGTGAAGGTGACCGAGGCCTTCGTCATCGAGCGCTACTCGCACGTGATGCACATCGTCAGCAACGTCGAAGGCCTGCTGAAGCCCGGCACCAGCAACATGGACGTGCTGCGCGCCACCTTCCCCGCCGGCACGCTCACCGGCGCGCCCAAGGTGCGGGCGATGGAGATCATCGACGAGCTGGAGCCGGTCAAGCGCGGCATCTACGGCGGCGCCTGCGGCTACCTCAGCTACGCCGGCGACATGGACGTGGCCATCGCCATCCGCACCGGCATCGTCCAGAACAACACGCTGTACGTGCAGGCCGCGGCGGGCGTCGTGGCCGATTCGGTGCCCGAGCTGGAATGGAAAGAGACCGAGCACAAGGCCCGCGCGCTGATCCGCGCGGCCGAGCTGGTCGAGGAAGGGTTCTGAGGAGGCCGCCATGCTGTTGATGATCGACAACTACGACTCCTTCACCTTCAACCTGGTGCAGTACTTCGGTGAACTGGGCCAGGAGGTGGTGGTGCACCGCAACGACGAGATCACGCTCGAAGGCATCGCGGCGCTGAAGCCCCAATACCTCGTGCTGTCGCCCGGGCCGTGCTCGCCGGCCGAAGCGGGCATCTGCGTGCCGGCGATCCGCGAATTCATCGGCAAGCTGCCCATCCTCGGCGTGTGCCTGGGCCACCAGAGCATCGGC
>CBIHPZ010000445.1:0-4174 GCA_966211865.1 uncultured Aquabacterium sp. | reverse complement strand
GCGGCCAGCAGCGCCAGCAGGTGCCGCCACAGCCGGCGCTGCAGGCTCCAGCGCGGGGCCTGGGGCGCTTCGGCGGCGTCCGGCGCGTCCTCGGCCATGGCGTTCAGGCGGCCTGCTGCAGTTCCAGCCGGTAGCCCAGGCCGCGGTGGGTGCTGATGGCGGCGGCGCCGATCTTCTTGCGCAGGCGGCTGACGATGACCTCGATGGAGTTGCTCTGCGCATCGCCCAGGCTGGCATCGGCCAGGGCCTGCTCGATGTCGCCGCGCGAATAGATGCGGCCCGGCCGCCGCGCCAGGCAGCCCAGCACGCACCACTCCATCGCGGTCAGCTCCACCGCTTGTCCTTTGCGCCGCAGCTGGCGTGCAGGCACGTCCAGCAGCAGGTCGCCCGCGTGCAGGGCGGGCAGGCGGCCGCAGCGCCGCGCCACCGCGTCGATGCGGGCCAGCAGTTCGTCGAGGTCGAAGGGTTTCACCAGGTAGTCGTCGGCACCGCGCCGCAGCGCGGCGATGCGGTCGGACAGCTGGTCCCGCGCCGACAGCACGATCACCGGCCGGGTGTCGCCGCCGGCGCGCCATTCACGCAGCAATGCCAGGCCGTCGCCGTCGGGCAGGCCCAGGTCCAGCAGCGCCAGGTCGGCAGCCATGGCGCGGCCCGCCAGCGCGTGGCGGTGCCAGTGCACCTGGTGGCCCGCGGCGGCCAGGTGCGCGGCCACCGCCTGGCCCAGGTCGGCGTCGTCTTCGAGCAGCAGGATCTCCATGCGTCGTGCGGAATGCCGGGGCTTTGCGGGGTTGCCAAGGGAGGCAGCGTCGCCGGCCCCTGCACCGCGGGCCTTGATCCGCATCAAGGCCCCGGGGCGCCGCGTGCGGCGGCTTGAGCAGGCGCAAGGCCGCGCGGGCGGGGTGGTTGAACGATGGCATGGGGTGGTTGCAAGGGGTCGTGCCATGGCGCGTGATGCATGCGGTGTCTGGATGGGCCTGCGCTGGGGCAGGGCGTGGCTGCTGGGCCTGCTGTTCGCGCTGCTGGGCGGCTGCGGCTACAACACGCTGCAGCGCGGTGATGAAGAGGTCAAGGCCAGCTGGGCCGAGGTGCTGAACCAGTACCAGCGCCGCGCGGATTTGGTGCCCAACCTGGTCCAGGTGGTGAAGGGCGAGGCGGCCTTCGAGCAGGGCACGCTGGTGAGCGTGGTCGAGGCCCGCGCCCGCGCCACCGCCCTCCAGGCCGGGCCCGGCCTGGTCAACGACCCGAAGGCGTTTGAAGCCTTCCAGCGCGCGCAGGGCGAGCTGGGCGGCGCGCTGGCGCGGCTGCTGGTGGTGACCGAGGCCTACCCCACGCTGCGGGCCAACCAGGCCTTCCGCGACCTGCAGTCGCAGCTGGAAGGCACCGAGAACCGCATCGCCGTCGCGCGGCGGCGCTACATCCAATCGGTGCAGGCCTACAACGTGACCGTGCGCTCCTTCCCGTCCAACCTGACGGCGATGGCCTTCGGCCACCACGAGAAGCCCGGCTTCACCGTGACCGACGAGGCGGCGCTGGCCCGGCCGCCGGTGGTGGACCTGTCGACCGCGCCGCGCGCGGCAGCCCCGGCATCCGGCACGCCATGAAGCCGCTGCGCGCGTCCTGGCGGGAGGGCGCGGTGTCGTCGCTGCTGGCGCTGCTGGTGGCGCTGGTGCTGGTGATGGGCACGGCGCAGCCGGTGGCGGGCGCGCCGGCGGTGCCGCCGGCGGCCGGCTACGTCACCGACCTGACCGGCACGCTGGACGCCGCGCAGGACGCGGCGCTGGAGCAGCAGCTGGCCGCGTTCGAGGCGCGCAAGGGCAGCCAGGTGGCGGTGCTGATCGTGCCGACGATCGCGCCCGAGGCCATCGAGGACTACGCGATGCGCGTGGCCGAGCAATGGAAGCCGGGGCGGCGCCAGGTGGACGACGGCGCCCTCCTCGTCATCGCGCTGCGCGACCGCCAGCTGCGCATCGAGGTGGGCTACGGCCTGGAGGGCGTGCTGACCGACGTGGCCGCGCGCCGCATCATCGACGAGGCCATCGTGCCGAAGCTGCGTGAGCAGGACCTCTACGGCGCGGTCACGGCGGGGGTGGACCGCCTGATGCGGACCATCGACGGCGAACCCTTGCCGCCGCCGCCGGCCGCTCACTTCGAAGGGGAGGGCTGGATGCCCTACCTGCCCGGCGTGGCGATGGCGGCCTGGGTGCTGGGCATGGCGCTGCGCCGGCTGATGGGGCGGCCTGCCGCGGCGGCCGTGTCGGCCGGGCTGGCAGGTGGCGGCGCGTGGTGGCTCACCGGCCTGGCGGCCGCGGGCTGGACCGCGGCGGCGATGGCCGCGGTGGTCGTGCTGTTCGGCGGCTTCATCGGGCCGCGCGGCTTGGGGCTGCCGTGGAATGGGAGCGGCCGTGGCGCCGGGGGTGGTGGGGGTGGCGGTGGTGGCTTCCGCGGCGGTGGCGGCGGGTTTGGTGGTGGCGGCGCCTCGGGCCGCTGGTGACGGGCCATGCCGGGCCGCATCTTCGTCATCGGCGCGTCGGTCAGCGGCATCAGCACGCTCAGCGCGCTGGTGAGCCGGCTGCCGGCCACGCTGCCGGCAGTCATCCTGGTGGTGCAGCACACCTCGCCCGACGGGCCGGGCCTATTGCACGAAATACTCGGCCGCGAAGGGCGGTTGCCGGCATGCCGGGCGCGAGAGGGGCAGCGCGTCGAACCTGGCTGCATCTACGTCGCGCCGCCGGACCACCACCTGCTGGTTCGACAGGACCACACCCTGCACCTGTCGCGCGGGCCGAAGGAGAACTGCACCCGGCCGGCGGTCGACCCCACCATGCGCTCCGCAGCGCTGGCCTACGGGCCGCAGGCCGTCGGCATCGTGCTGACCGGCTACCTGGACGACGGCACCGCCGGCCTGCTGGCCATCAAGGACCGCGGTGGCGTGGCCATCGTGCAGGACCCGCTCGAAGCCACCGTGCCGTCCATGCCGCGCAGCGCGCTGCGCCACGTGCCGGTGGACCACTGCGTGGCCGTGGCGGACATGGCGAGCGTGATGGTGACGCTGGCCGCGGATGGCCCCGGCCCCGATCCCGGCGTGCCGCCGACGCTGGAACTGGAAGCGCGCCTCGCGGACGGTCCGCTCGACGCCGGCGCGTGGCAGCTGCTGGCGCAGCGTTGCCGGCCGGCGGGCCTGGAGTGCCCCGATTGCCGCAGTGCGCTTTACGACATGGGCGATCCGCGCCTGCCGCACTACCGCTGCCGCTCCGGCCATGCCTTCGGCGTACTGAGCCTGCTGAGCGCGCAGGCGGAAGAACGTGACCGGCTGCTTTCCGCCAGCCAGGGCGCCCTGCTGGAAGAAGCACTGCTGGCGCGCCGCGTGGCCGGCGAGCGCGCCGATGCCGATGCGCCGCTGGCCGCCGCGCTGCACGAACGCGCACAGCGGCTGCAGCAGCAGGCGGCGCAGATTGCGGCGTGGCTGGCGGCTGGGGGACCGTCAACGGAATGACGGAAGCCGTGCCAAGGCGCGCTGCAGCCGGTCGGTCCCGGGAGGGGGCTACAGAGTGATCAGGCGCGCCCGCGGGTGCCCGGGCGCGACGCGCTCGCCGGGTGCAACCAGGATCTGCTCCAGCACGCCGGCGTGCGGCGCGCGCACGTCCACCGTCTGGTGCACCAGGCGCGCCTGCGCCAGCAGCTCGCCGCCCTGCACGCGGTCGCCTTCCGCCACCAGCCAGCGCGCAAGGCGCGCGCTGTCGCCCGCTTCAATGGCTTCCACGCTCTCCGGGTCCAGCACGATGTCGATCATGAAGTGCTCCTTGTTCAGCTGACGCGCATGTTCTTGAACTGCCACGGGTCGTCGCGGTCGAAGTCCTCGTCGAAGAGCCAGGCGCGACCAGCGTGCACATTTGCCCTGCGGCCCATCTTCGTCGCCACGGCACCGCGCCATTTGCGCATGCGCATTCCGGTGGCGCCGCGGGGCGGCCGGATTGATCGAACGCAAGCCGTGGCGGCACCGCGGGTCCTAGAGTGGACCGCAGCGATCGTGAAGGAGCCTTGCCATGGCCTACCGCAGCCTGCTGGTCCAACTGGGGAGCGACGGGGGCGCTGCCGAGCGCATCCGCGTGGCGATCGGGCTGGCGCGTGACCAGCAGGCCCACCTCGTCGGGCTGGCCGCCACCGGGCGCCTGGA